>CAZZZQ010000089.1:0-9633 GCA_964658405.1 uncultured Sphingomonas sp. | reverse complement strand
GTATGGCTACAACGCGGACATTCGCGAGTCCGCCTCGGTGGCGCACATCTATGGCCGGCCCTTTGTGGCGGCTGAGTCAATGACCGCATCTGCGAATCCGTGGGGCTGGTCGCCTGCAACGCTCAAGCCCACCGCCGACAAGGAGCTGGCGATGGGGCTCAACCGCTTCGTCATCCACTCCTCCGTTCATCAGCCACTGACTGGCCCCAATGGAGCGGATGCAGGCAGCCCGGCGCCGGGGCTGGCGCTTGGACCCTTTGGCCAATGGTTCAATCGCAACGAGACCTGGGCCGAGCAGGCCTCGCCGTGGATCAACTACCTCGCCCGCTCCTCCTACATGCTCCAGCAGGGAAGCTTCGTCGCTGACATCGCTTACTACTATGGCGAGGACAGCAACATCACGGCCATCTTCGGAGACCACTCGCCGGACGTCCCCGCCGGCTATAACTTCGACTACGTCAACGCCGATATCCTCGAGCACAAGCTGCGCGTCGAGAAGGGAATGCTGGTCACCGAGAGCGGCATGCACTACCGCGTCCTCGTGCTCGACAAGTACGCGGGGCACACCTCGCTGCCCGTGCTGCGAAGGATCGCGGAGCTCGTCAAGCAGGGTGCAACCGTTATCGGCAAGGCGCCCACGGATGACCCGTCACTTGCGGATGATAGGGCTGCCTTTACCTCGATCGTCCACGAGCTCTGGGGCTCCGGCTCCGAGCCCAGCCGCAAGGTTGGCAAGGGCCGGGTACTCACAGGGGAGTCCGTCGACGCCTCCATCAGGCTGCTCGATCTTCCTGCGGATACGAGTTACACGAGGAGCTCACCAGACAGCGAGGTGCTCTTCGTGCATCGCCACACGCCGGACGCGGAGATCTACTTCGTCGACAACCGGTCGCCGCGTGCGATGGAGACGGTCGCCAGCTTTCGCGTAACCGGCAAGGCTCCAGAACTCTTCCACGCCGATACCGGGGCGGTCACTCCGACCACCTTTACAACGACCGCCGGCAAGACCTCCGTTCCGCTCTCGCTTGAGCCATGGGGGACGGTCTTTGTTGTCTTCCGCCACGGCACAAAGGAAAGCTCGCACACCGAGCCGGCACGGACCAACTCCGAACTCGCGGCCGTCTCCGGCCCGTGGGATGTCCGCTTTGAGGAGCAGCGTGGTGAGCCGCAGACTCTGCACCTCGCCAGCCTCGGCTCGTGGAGCGACCAGGCCGATCCGGGAGTGCGGTACTTCTCCGGCCACGGCTCGTACACGAAGCATATCGACGCCCCGGCGGACTGGTTCAAGTCCGGGTCACCGATCCTGCTTGACCTCGGCGACGTGGCTAACCTTGCCGAGATCAGCGTCAACGGGAAGCAACTTGGGACGGTCTGGAAGACACCGTATCGGATCGACGTGACCTCGGCGCTGCGCCCGGGCGACAACCTGCTTGAGATCCGCGTGGTCAACCTCTGGGTCAACCGCCTGATCGGAGATGCCCAGCCGAACGCGGAGAAGAAGTACACCTTCACCGCACATAATCCCTACAAGGCGAACTCGCCGCTGGTGCCTGCCGGGCTTTTGGGGCCTGTCCGCCTGATCCGTCAGGATGCCACCGGCAAGTAGGGCTCGCCGAGCATGAGGCCTGTTCATCGATGACTGTCGCATCGCGCCGTCGCTTTCTCCAGCAGACCGCCGCACTCACGGGTGCGGCGGCTCTGCGGTCAGCGGGCTATGCGATGTCGCCGCGATACTCCGGCGCGATCGTGGACGCCCACATCCACCTCTTCGATCCGACTCGTCCCGGCGGGATTCCGTGGCCGCTGCCCGCTGACACGGTGTTATACAAGCCGGCGCTCCCTCCCCGATATAGAGCGCAGGTAAAGCCTGAGGGCGTTGTTGCGGCTATCGCAGTTGAGTGCAGCCCGCTCGCGGCCGATAACGATTGGCTGCTGGCCACGGCTGCGAGCAGTGACCTGATCGTTGGGATTATCGGCGATCTTGATCCAGCGCTCAGCAGCTTTGAAGCGCAGCTCGATCGCCTCGCAGCCAACCCGCTCTTTCTCGGCATCCGCTACGGGAATCTGTGGAATCGCGATCTTGGTGCTCAGCTTGAGAACATTGCCTTCCTCAATAATCTCCGCGCACTGGCCCGCCACCGGCTCGTCCTCGAAAGCGCAAACCCGAATCCGAAGCTGGTCGCCGACCTGTTGACGCTAGGAGCGAAGATCCCCGAGCTTCGCATCGTGATCGACCACCTCCCGCAGGCTGTTCCGCCCGAGAATCCCACGCTCCGCAGCCAATATCTCGTAACACTCAAACAGCTCAGCCAACGGTCAAACCTCTACGTGAAAGGCTCGGAGATCCTGCGCAGGATCGACGGAAGCGTACCGCGCTCCCTCTCCACCTACACCCCGTGGCTCGACACCCTCTGGGAGCTCTTCGGCGAGGATCGCCTCTTCTTCGGCAGCGACTGGCCCAACAGCGATCAGCTCACGCCCGTCGCCGACGTCTTCACGCTGGCGCGGAGCTACCTCGCCACGCACAGTGCGACGGCAGAGCGGAAGTTCTTCTGGAGCAACTCGACCACGATCTACAACTGGAAGCCGCGCAACCCGGCCCAGCGGAGTGCAGCAGAGTTCAAGCTTCCTATGCAGCAAAAGCAGGGGTAAGCTGGCTGCGTCGAGGTGAACCTCATGTTGAACGAGTGTGCTGTCGTTGGCTTTATCCCCACGAACGACCTGGCGCAGGCGCGGGCCTTTTATGTCGACCGGTTGAAGCTGGAGGCAGTCAGCGAAAACCCGTTCGCCCTGGTCGTCCGCGCAAACGGGACGCAGATCCGCATCGTTGCCGCGGGTGAGTTCACGCCGGTGCCGTACACCATCCTCGGCTGGGAGGTGGCGGATATCGGTGCAGCGGTGCAGGAGCTGGCCAGCGATGGCGTCGTCTTCACGTGCTAACCCCTACTTTGAGCAGGATCCAGCCGGCATCTGGACTGCTCCCGATGGCTCACGCGTGGCCTGGTTCCGCGACCCGGACGGCAATACGCTCTCCATCTCGCAGCTGGCGTAGGCGTGTTCCGAGGCTGGATCCCTTTTTGGGGGCATCTTCGGTGAGTCTGCGGCGAATCTCCTCAGAAAATCCACGCCGCAGACCTCTATACTTCTTCTATGAGCACAGCAGAGATCAGCGTTGACGAGTTTCAGGCCCTGGAGCAGAAGGTGCTTCGTGCCGTCGAGATCATCAAGCGTGAGCGCGAGGCCCGCGCCGCCGCCGAGGCAGAGGTCGCCAACCTTACAGAGCAGCTTGCCGCACAGACCAGCGTGACCGAAAACACCTCCTCCGCATTGAAGTCGCTTGAGGAGGAACGCTCCGAGATTCGCAATCGCGTCGAGAAGATGCTGCAGCAGATGGACGAGCTTCTCTAACTTCATTGCTTCAACGATCCGCCTATATCGACAGACAGGAGACAGCATGGACACGAACCTAGAAGATCAGACGCCGCAGTCCATCAACGTCTCCATCTACGATCAGGTCTACCACCTGCGCGGGACTGATCCCTCTCATATTGAGCAGCTTGCGGCGATCGTCGATGGCAAGATGCGCGCTGTGTCCGCCCACGGCAACACGGTCGATTCGCTTCGGGTCGCCGTGCTCGCCGCGCTAAACATCGCCGACGAGCTGGCAACGTTGCGTGAGCGGTACGACACGCTCGCTGGAACGATGCAGAGCTCGCAGTATGCCGTCCGCTCCCGCACGGGAACGCTCTCCGGGATGCTGGACGATGTTCTTGAGGAACAGCCGCAGATCCGTCGCGCCGGCTAGCCAGCCGCTCCGCAAATCTTTTCCAGTCTGCTCGTCCCCGCATGCTACGGTCTCCGTATGCCTTCCATGCTGTTCCGCCTCCCGAAGCCTGCCCTTCGTGCTGCATCCATGTGCCTTCTGACCGGTTCGATCGCAGCCCAGATCACTCCTCCGGCAGCTGCAAAAGCCTATGTCACATCGCGGCAACCTCAGCTGCTGCAACAGTTTGAAGAGTTTCTGTCGATCCCGAACGTGGCGGCAGATCCCTCCGGTCTGCACAAGAACGCGGACTTCCTCGTGGCGCAGCTGAAGCAGCGTGGCGTGGAGGCGAAGCTGCTGACTGCGCCGGGGCTGCCGGCGTCCGTCCCGCCGGTAGTCTACGGTGAACTACGGACGCCCGGTGCAAAGCGGACGATTGTCTTCTACGCCCACTACGACGGCCAACCCGTTACTCCGTCCGAGTGGGAAGGGGGTGCGCCGTTCACACCGCTGGTGAAGCAGGTCGATGGTGAGCCGCGGGTCTATGCTCGCGGCGCGGGGGACGACAAGGCCGCGATCTTCGCCCAGCTGACCGCCCTGAGCGCCCTGCAGGCCGCACATCTCCCACTGAAGGCGAACATCCGCTTCGTCTGGGAGGGCGAGGAGGAGGCCGGATCGGACCACCTGGAGCAGATCCTGATGGCCAATCGCGACCTGATCCGCGGTGACGTCTGGCTGGTCTGCGACGGCCCGGTCGACCAGACCCGGCGCCAGAACCTTATCTTCGGCGCGCGCGGCGACACCCATCTCCAGATCATCGTCTACGGCCCGAACCGCTCGCTGCACAGTGGCCACTACGGGAACTGGGCGCCGAACCCGGCGATGATGCTGGTGCAGCTGCTGGCCGGGATGAAGGACGCCGGCGGCCACGTCCTGATCCCGCACTTCTACGACGGCATCACGCCACTTGGGCCGCTGGAGAAGGAGGCGCTGGCCTCCGCGCCTGACAACGACGAGCTGCTGCGGAAGGAGCTCGCCCTTGGTCACACGGACGGGGGAGGGAAGCACCTTCGAGAGCTGCTGAACGAGCCCTCGCTCAATATCAACGGGATCTCCGCCGGTCAGACCGGGACGCACTCGACGAACTCTATCCCGCCCTCGGCGATCGCGAACCTCGACCTGCGGCTGGTCGTAGGGATCGACTGGAAGGTGCAGCAGCAGCGCGTCATCGACTACGTGCGGTCGCAGGGTTACTTCGTGACCGCTGCGGCGCCGACCCGCGAGGAACTGCTCTCTCATCCGAAGGTCGCCTTCATCAAGACGGAGGCGGGCGAGAACGCCTCGCGGACCCCAATGGATCTTCCGATCGCCGCTGATGTCATCCGGGCGATCGAGAGTGCGCGCGGCAAGATTATCCTGCTGCCGACCTCCGGCGGGACCGTTCCGCTTGACGTGATGGAGCGCGCAGCCGAGACGCGGACGATCAGCGTTCCCATCGCCAACCATGACGACAACCAGCATGCGGCGAACGAGAACCTCCGGCTGCAGAACCTGTGGGACGGGATTGAGACCATGGCGGCGCTGATGGCGATCCAGTAGCGTTCCCATTTTGAAGCTCGAGGAAAGTACTGTGGCGTACAAACTTGCAAAGCCGCGCGCTCCCCGTTAGCATCCAACTAGAAAACCGGCCTGCGAAGCAGGTGTGGGGAATTACGCTGGTTGAACCAACATTCATTGAACAGGGACCTAGCTCGTATACATGGTTCGGTGTGCTACGTCCGCCAGTCCGGAAAGCCTAAAGAGCCACGGCGGGGTCCCGCCGTCTTAGGACGGGTTCACCAGCGCCTCACTGCACGGCCCAGCGGGTCGGTTTTTGTAGTTCCTTCGTTGTAAGCCTCCCTGTGCACGCCTCCTTTCTCACCTTCGGGCCTGTCCACATTCCCTTTTACGGCATCTGTGCCGCGATCGGGCTGATGGCCGCGCTGACCCTGTGCCAGCTGACGGCTCGGCTGGTCAGGCTGGATCCTGTCGCCACCTGGGACGCCGCACTGGCGATGGTCTTCGCAGCCTTCCTGATCTCGCGGGCGCTGCTGGTTGCAGGAAGCTGGCAGAGCTTCCTTAATGCTCCATTGCTTGTTCTCTCGCTTCCATCGCTGAACGACACCGGAATCCTGCTGACGGCGATCGTCATGGTCGTCTATCTGCGCTGGAAGAAGCTCCCGTTGCTTGGCTTTCTGGATGCAATGGCACCGTGCTTCGCGCTGGTCTGGGCGTTCCTGAACCTGGGCAGCGTGGTCGAAGGAACAAGGGACGGGATGCCGACGCGATCGCCCCTTGGGGTCAGTGACGGGATGGCCGGGAAGGTCCAGCCAGTCGAATTCTTTACGCTGATCGTGGCACTTCTCATCTGCGGCACCCTCATCCGCTGGCTGCCGAGACGAGGCCATGCCGGGCTGGGATTCGGCCTCGGATTGATGCTCGGGGGGGCGGCAATCTTCCTGCTCGACTTCCTCCGGCTGCCCTCCGCACTCTTCGTGGCTGCTATGCTCGACCCAGTGCAGTGGCTTGGACTGGCGATGATTGTTGTTGGAATTGCGTTGTTTATCGCGCTTGCCGGTGTGCCGTCCGCCGTTGCACAGAAGGAAGAGACCCATGCCGTCTAAAAATATGCTGCCGAAGGGGCAGCGCCATCATTCCGTCCGCCAGGAGTATCGCGCGACGCGTGGTGTAGAGCCCGAGCCGGACGCGATCGTCCCCGTGCTGGACTTTGAGGATGAAGAGGATTCGCACTTCGAGGACGGTGTACGCACCTTCAAGGCGGATGCCGCCGCGGCCGGTCTGCGGCTCGACCAGTACCTCGCCCAGGCGATCCCGGACATCAGCCGTGCGCGCGTGCAGCTTCTGATCGAGGCCGGCCAGGTGCGCGTCGATGGCAGCCCGGCCAAGCCGAAGCAGAAGCTCAAGGGCGGCGAGTCGATCGAGATCGAGGGTGAGCCGAGACCAGAGCCGCTGCATGCGATCCCCGAAGACATTCCGCTGCAGATCCTGTTTGAGGATAAATACCTCGCCGTGGTCAACAAGCCAGCCGGGATGATGGTGCATGCCGGAGCCGGAACGACCGATGACGAGCGCAATCGCGGGACACTGGTGAATGCACTGCTCTTCCACTTCGGCAAGCTCTCGGATGTGGGCGGCGACCTGCGGCCCGGGATCGTGCATCGTTTAGACAAGCAGACCAGCGGCGTCATCATCGTGGCCAAGGACGACAGCACGCACCGCAAGCTGGGCGACATGTTCTCGCGGCGGATGGTCCAGAAGACTTATCTCGCGCTGGCTCATGGCCGGATCGCGAAGGAAAACACGACGATCACCCTGCCGATCAGCCGGGACGTGATCCGCCGTACGCGCATGACGACGCGCCGGGCAGATGGCCGGACTGCGGTCTCGCATGTGCAGGTGCTTGAGCGCCTGGCGACGCCGCTAGGGCAGTTCACGCTGGTCGAGGTCCGGATCGAAACCGGACGTACGCACCAGATTCGTGTTCACCTGCAGTCGATGGGGCACCCTGTGGTCGGTGACACGCTCTACGGTGCTCCGCACCATATTGGCCCTGCGGATGGCGGCATGGAGCTGCACCGGAACTTCCTCCACGCAGCGCGGCTGGCCTTCACCCATCCGAAGACGGCTAAGGGTCTGGAGATGGAAGCCCCCCTTCCGGAAGAGCTGGAGAAGTTTCTCTTCGAGCTCCGAACAACAGTTGCCCCGGTTGAGTAGAATCATTCGAGTGATCGACCTCGTAATTTCTTCGCGTGTAACGCGGGCCCTGGCTGCCTGTACCGTCCTCTTCGGCCTGAGCGTTCAGCCTCTCGGCGCGCAGGCAACACCTGCTCCTCAGCAGGGTGCTCCTGCACCGGTCGCTCCTGCCGCTCAGACGGCGACTCCGGCTGCTCCTCCACAGACGACGCCCGCACCCGCCGCGCAGGATAACGCCACGCCTTCGTCCGATCAGCCGATCACGACCATCAGGGTGCTCGCGAACGAGGTCAACCTGATCTTTACGGTGACCGACAAGAAGGGCCGCTTCATCACCGGCCTGAAGCAACAGAACTTCGGCTTGCTGGATGACGGCAAGCCACCGGTTGCCGTGTTGCGCTTTACCCAACAGACGAATCTCCCGCTGCGCGTCGGGATCATGCTGGATACGAGCAGCTCCATCCGCCAGCGGTTCCAGTTTGAGCAGGATTCGGCCGTCGAGTTCTTCCTGCAGGTCCTGCATCGGGACGATCGCGCCTTTATCGAAGGCTTTGACATTCAGACGGACGTCGCTCAGGGATACACCAACAACATCGATCTGCTGAACCAGGGAATCCACAAGCTGCGGCCGGGTGGCGGAACGGCGATGTTCGACGGACTCTACAAGACCTGCCGGGACCAGATGCTGACACTGCGCGAAGAGGGTGCGGTGCGCAAGGCGCTGATCATCGTCTCGGACGGCGACGACAACTACAGCCGGGTGCTTGAGAGCGACGCCATTAAGATGTGCCAGCGCGCCGAGACCATCGTCTACGCCATCAGCACGAACGTAAGTCCTAGCAAAGACAAGGGCGATGACGTCCTGAAGGAGATTGCCGAGGCGACGGGTGGCCAGGCCTTCTATCCCACGCGCATCGAGGATGTAGCGGTCGGCTTCCACAATATTGAAGAAGAGCTGCGCAGCCAGTACTCGCTTGAGTACCGTCCGGCGGACTTCAAGCAGGATGGAGCGTTTCGCACGATCTACCTGCAGGCGACGGATCCGCGGTACAAAGTCCGTGCTCGTAAGGGCTACTTCGCACCGCGTCCCCAGTAGGTCCGCAGAAATCTGAACGGATTCGTGTAACTCTGGCAGCGATTCCGTGTCTAAACGATCAGGGGAACACTCCATGATCCTGCGCTCACAAGTACTTCGCCTAGCCCTTGTCTGCACTTCGCTGGCCGCTGTTCCATCGTTTTTGCAGGCACAGTTTGCACTGCCGCCCGGAATTGAGCAGAGCCTGGGCTCACTCGCGGACCAGCCCGCGACGCATACCTCCTTCAGCTTCGACCGCTCCCTGATGCAGATCGCTCAGAACCTGCTTGAGAGCAATGGCATGGATCCGAAGCGCGCCTCGGCTGCACTGACTGGCATCTCGGTCGACACGTACCACTATCCTCAGCCTGCGTTCTACACGCCTGAGGTGATGGGCTCGATCATCGACAGCTACCACGCCGCCGGCTGGAAACACATGGTTAATGGCAACCAGACCCCGGCCAGCTCCGCCCAGCCGCATACGACTCTGACCGACCTCTGGCTGCACTTCAACGGTGCCGACATCGACGACCTGATGGTACTGATCCGCGCGCCGAGGGATATGAACGTCATTCAAGTGAAGGGCGACCTGCGGCCGCTGGACCTGCTGCACCTGAGCGGACATTTCGGGATCCCGAAGGTTGATCCGAATGCGGTGATGGTTCCGGCTCCGCGCTGAAGAGAGCTCAGTGCCCCATGGCGCCGAAAGGGCGCCACGGGCCCTCGTGGTGGATTGGACGCTTCGGGTGTTTCCTTACCAGCCGTAGAGGTCTACTTCGCGGAGGAGCTTTAGCTTGCGCTCTGGCGGGAGAAAGCTGGCTTCGATTGAGTTGGCCGCAAGCTCCCGCATCTGCTCCAGCGTAAAGTCGAAGCTCTCGTAGGCGAGGATGTACTCCTCCAGCAGGTTGCTCCCGAACATCGGCGGATCGTCGGAGTTCAGCGTGACCATCAGGCCGGAGTCGAAGTACTCCTTGACCGGGTGTGCGGCCAGGTCGGCACAGCATCCGGTCCGCAAGTTGCTCGTAACATTCAGCTCGAGGGG
>CAZZZQ010000088.1:0-9665 GCA_964658405.1 uncultured Sphingomonas sp. | reverse complement strand
CGGGGTTGGCTCGCCGGGGTTCGGGGAGCGTTGAGAAGCTAATGCGTATCTCCATCAATCTCGCCTCACGCCCGTTTGTCGAGCTAAGGCCGCTCTTTGCCCGTCTTCGTCTGGCCATGGGCGCGCTCGTTCTGCTCGCCGTAGTGCTCGGAGTTGCGCTGCACACGCTGAACCAGAAGGCCGTCGCCGCACAGGCCCAGATGGACGCCCTGAAGGCCCGCACCGCCCAGTTCAACAGCGAGCTTCTGTCGAACGAGTCGCGCATGCGCCAGCCGCAGAATACGGCAGTCCTTGAGCGCTCGCAGTTCCTCAACGAGCTCTTCGCGCGCAAGAGCTTCAGCTGGACCGCCGTCATGATGGATCTCGAGCGCGTTCTGCCCCCCGGCGTCCAGGTAACCAGCATCGATCCACAGGTCACGAAGGACGGCGAGGTGCTGATCCGGCTCCGCGTTGCCGGTGACCGCGACCGCGCCGTCCAGCTCGTCCGCAACCTCGAGACCTCGCACCGCTTCCTCGCGCCCCGGCTCAGCAACGAATCCGCCCAGACCCAGGAGACCGGCGGCAATGGTCTCGCCGGCGGCCCCCGCGGTGTAGCGGCTGTAGCAACCCCGGTCGCAGCGCCCGGCGGCGTGGAGTTCGACATCATCAGCGGCTACAACCCGCTGCCGGCTGTGCCCACGCACATCGCCGCGAAGGCCGTCACGCCGACCGACGAAGCTGCGGCACCCGTCAGCGGCAAGGCGCGAGCGAGGAGATCCCGATGAGCCAGAGCAAGGCAATCATCCAGCCCGCCCTCGTCGAGCGCGTTCGTGAGTTCGTCACGCCGCTCAACCTGCACTTCGCAGGAATCGCCGCGCTGGTGCTCTTCAACCTCTACCTCCTGATCCACATCGCCTTCAGCTGGCAGGTGACGCGCAGCCAGGATGCCACGGCACTCGCTCAGCAGAACACACAGCTGCAGGCCGCGGAGGTCGCCGCCCGCCCGCTGCGTGGCCTGGACGATAAGCTGGTGAAGGCGACCGCGAGCGCCGATAAATTCTACGGCCGGCGTCTGCCGTACGCCTACTCACAGGTGATCGCCGAGCTTGGCGCGCTGGCCAAGAAGCAGGGGATCAAGCTGGCCGGCGTCCAGTACGCCCAGTCGGCCATCCTCGACGGCTCGGTCGGCGCAGTCACCGAGGTCCGCATGGACGCACGGCTGACCGGCGAGTACCGCCCCCTCGTTCTCTTCATCAACACCCTAGAGCGCGACCGGATGTTCTTCTACATCAGCAGCGTCACGCTGACCGGCCAGCAGAGCGGCACCGTCAACCTCAGGCTGAAGGTCAACACCTACCTGCGCGGACCGGTCGCGGATGAGGGCAGCTCCACCGCCGTTCCTGCGGAGACGGCACCCTCCACTCCAGCCACAGCAGGGGAGGGGCCGCAATGAAGATCGGAACTGAGGATAAGAAGAAGCTCGGCATCCTTGCTATTGTGGGGGTCAGCGCGATTGCGGCAGCGGTCTATATGTACTCGCAGCTGAGCACGCCTGACGTCGCCCCGGCAGCCGCCCCGGTCGCCACGGTTGCCGCTCCCGCCGCGAAAAGCACCTCGCAGACCCGCAAGACCGCCGTTCCGCCCGGCAACGCTGCCGGCGTGCAGAAGAATCAGACTGCCGCCCAGCTCGATCCGACGCTGCACATGGAGGCGATGCTGGTGACCGAGTCGCTGGTCTACTCCGGCAGCGGTCGTAACATCTTCTCGGCCAACTCGGCCCCGACAGCGATTCCGAATCTCGTGGCCCGCGTCCGGACGCCGGCGATTGTCGCTCCCGTCCGAACCGGTTCGGTCGGCCCACCGCCGCCGCCGCCGATCGACCTGAAGTTCTTCGGAACGGAGAGCAGCGAGACTGGCGGCCGTCGCGCCTTCCTGCTGCACGGCGAGGACGTCTTCCTCGTCTCCTCCGGCGAGATCGTGCAGCGCCGCTACCGTGTTATCAGCATCGACGCCCGCTCGATCGTGATCGAGGACATCGCCAACAGCAACCGGCAGACGCTGCCGCTCCTGGTGAACTAATGCGGCCGACGCCGATCAAAACGGGGCGGGAGGCGGAGCAGGGGTACATGCTCGTCGGCCTGATCGTGGCAATCTTCATCATCCTGCTCGTCATCGGCATTGCGGCACCGACCATGGCCAAGCAATTACGCCGCGACCGCGAGGTTGAGGCGGTCCATCGCGGCAACCAGTATGTCCGCGCCGTGCAGGTTTACTATCGCAAGGTGGGCCACTATCCCGGCTCCATCGAGCAGCTCGAGAAGACGAACAACGTTCGCTTCCTGCGCCAGCGCTACGCTGACCCAATGACGGGGAAGCCGGACTGGAAGCTGATCCACGTTGGCGAGGCGAAGACGACGGTCAAGGGCTTCTTCGGCCAGCCCCTGATGGGCCTCAACACCGGCGCGGGCATGGGAAGCGCTGCCAGTTCAGCATCAAGCGGCACGATCGGAGCAGGTGCGGCGGGGAGCTCGAGCGGCTCGTCGACCTTTGGTTCCAGCTCCTTCGGCTCCTCCGGGAGCAGCAGCGCATCGGGAACGTCCAGCGGCAGCTCGTTCGGCTCAAGCTCCTTCAGCTCCGGCACAGGGTCGTCGAGTGGAACGGTCGGGGCGGGATCGGGTAGCTCGACCGGCGTCTCAAGCCAGTCCGCAACCAGCTTCACCGGCACCGGGGCCCCGATCATGGGGGTCCGCAGTGCGGCTGCTGGCGAATCCATCATTGTGCTCAACGAGCAGAAGACCTACCCGACTTGGGAGTTTATCTACGACCCGCGCATCGAGCAGTTGAAGGCCAAGGCCAGCCTGCTGGGCGGCGGACCGTCCTCGACCAGCGCCTCGGGCTTTGGCTCGGGTTCGGCCTCCAGCTTCGGGTCGGGTTCCGCGACGGGTGCAAGCAGCACCGGCTCGACGTCGACCTTCGGCTCCAGCAGCTTCGGCAGCAGCAGCGGGTCTTCGGGGTCAAGCGGCACCTCCACCGGCACAACGACCACTCCTCAGTAGCCGCCTGGCAGCAGACCGGCAGATTCTGCATCTTAGGTCTTGAGGAGAACAAATGAGTCAGCAGACGAATCTCGAAACGCAGGAAAAGTTTGGGGCAGCCGTAAACAGTGGCGAGCTGGTTGAGATCAAGCACCTGATGTCGCCCGATGTCATCGATCACGATCCCGCCCCAAATCAGGAGCAGGGTCCCGAGGGATTCATCGCCTTCTTTACGGAGTTTCGCGAGGGCTTTCCCGACCTCCAGATCGATGTAGAAAAGATGGTTGCGGATGAAGACAACATCTCGATCGCCTACACGGTGACGGGAACGCATCGCGGTTTCTTCATGGGGATCCCGCCGACCGGCCGTGAGATCACGGCACGCGGCGTTCAGATTGCACGGTTTGTCGATGGCAAGATCGTAGAGCGCTGGGGCAGCTCTGACCAACTCGGCATCTTGCAGCAGCTCGGCGCCAGCATCATCGGCTAGAACGCGAAGCGTCCAAAACCCTAGGAAGTAGCGCCCGCCCGGCGTCAGGGAGCTTTCCAAGCGGTTGCAATCAAAGAGAGCCTCCCAAAATATCGGGAGGCTTTTCTACTTCTTTAGAGAAGTCGCATTCGCATTCAGCTTCCCGATTCGCCCCTTCGGCCCTACGACAAAGGGAAAGGAGAGCGCGTTCCAGTGCTGGTCGGCGTCCGCAGCCTGACCCTTCAGCGGCTTCAGGGCGGTCCAGTTCTTGCCGTCATCTGTCGAAATGTCCGTGCCCGTCGGCCCAACCGCGATCAGGTTCTGCCGGATCGCGTCATAGCTGACGGCGGATCGGTAGCCATGTGGCGGTGTGGCGGCGGCGGTCCAGCTTTTGCCCCCGTCAACCGAGGTCGCGGCTGTTCCCGCAGTCAGCTCCGGCTTGTCGTAGACTCCGCCAACGGCAACGAGGATGGTCTTGTTCTTCCCGGCCTGCGAGGTGGTCATGCGTGAGGTCAGCGAGAAGACCCCCGCAGCGGCGCTCCCGCCTGCAATCGGAAGATCGGCTTTGCCCCAGGCGATCGGGCAGCTGTCGGTCGCTCCAGACGCGCACTTCGCGTAGGTGTAGTAGACGTGCGGCGAGGCGGTCCCGCCGGTCCCGAAGAAGAGGAACGGGCCCTGCGCAACCAGCGAGCTGTTGCTGGCGGCGAAGGCCCCGGCATCCTTCTCTGCTTCGAGTCCCGGGTCGTCGGCGATCGACCAGGTGTTCCCCGCGTCCGAGGAATAGAACATGGCAAACTTCCCATCGACCGGGTCGCCCATCAGGTAGAACTGCTTATCGGTAACCTTTCGCAGCGCGTCCCAGAAGCCGTCTTTATCGGGATTGGTGAAGACGAGCTTCCATGATTTGCAGCCGTCGGTCGTCTTGTAGAGCCGCGAGAGGTCGCCCTTGCCGCTCGACATGATGACTGCGACGTTCTCGTCCGTGGCCTGGATCCCGCGAAAGTCCAGCTTCTCCGCACCCGGCGGCATGGCGCACGCCTGCCAGAGGTACCCACCATCTTCAGACCGGACGACGGTGCCATGGCTTCCGCTTGCCCAGACGGCCCCGCCCCCGGTGTTCGAAACCCCGCGCAAATCGGCGGTGGTTGGGGGATCTTCAAGGTCCCATTGGGCGCGGGCGTCGACGGACAGCAGAAAGAGGGCGGAGAGCAGCAGGAGTCGCATGAGTGGCTCCAGTGTAGCGGCTCAGGCGGCTTAGTGCGCTCCGGCAGGAGCCTTGCCTGGCTTGACCTTTTTGAACGCCCAGACCACCGCGACGCAGAAGAAGCAGAGCAGCGAGAGCCAGCGGAAGACGTCCACGAAGGCCCAGTTCTGCGCCTGCCGCCCAAGCTGCTGGTAGAGGCTGCCCTGGGCGGGCGCGGCCGCGTTCGCACTGCCAAAGTAGCCGGAGAGCGAACGGGTCGACGCGGCGAGGCTGTTCTGGAAGACCTGCCCGGTGACTGGAACGGAATTGAGGATCTCGTTCTGATGGACGCTCGCCCGCCGCGTCAGCAGGGTCTGCGCGACCGAGATCCCGATGCTGCCGCCGACGTTCCGCATCAGGTTGAAGACGCCTGAGGCGTTGCCGATCTGCTTATTGTCGAGCGTTCCGTAGGCCGCTGTGCTGATCGGCACGAAGACGAACGACAGCGCAAAGCCGGTCAGCAGGATCGGCATCAGCAGCGTGGTTGGCGAGATATCGAGCGTGATATTGCCAAAGTAGAGTGTCGTGAACCCGAATAATCCAAAGCCGAAGGTCAAAAGTAGCCTCGGATCGACCTTGTTCGAGAGGAACCCGATGATTGGCATCCCGCAGATCGCCCCCAGCCCGCGCGGTGCTACCGCCAGCCCGGCCGTGAAGGCAGTGTAGCCAAGCAACTCCTGATAGAAGAGCGGGAGGATGGTCGTCGTCGAGTAGATCGCCACGCCAAAGAGGAAGATGAGCGAGGCCCCGACGAGGAAGTTCCGGTCCTTGAAGACCTTCAGATCGACCAGCGGATCCTTCTTGGTCCACGAGTGATAGCAGAACCAGAGGAAGCTTGTGATGAGGAAGAAGACGGCCCAGCGGATCCAGATCGCTCCAAACCAGTCATCCTCCTGTCCCTTGTCGAGCACAACCTGCAGGCAGCCCGTCCAGACGACCAGGGTTCCAAGGCCGATATTGTCGAACTTCGGGACCACGGCCTTCTTGATGTAGTCCGGATCATGAATGTAGGTGTTGATCATGAACAGCGCCAACAAACCGATGGGGATGTTGATATAGAAGGCGTAACGCCAGGAGTAAGTATCCGTCAGCCACCCGCCCAGCGTCGGCCCAAGCACCGGCGCGACGACCACGCCCAGCGCAAAGACCGCCATGGCGGCGCCGCGCTTGGCCGGTGGGAAGCTTTCGAGCAGGATCGCCTGCGAGAGCGGCTGCAGCGCTCCGCCGCCCGCTCCCTGGATGACGCGGGCGAGCAGCATCAGCGGCAGAGTCGGCGCGGCTCCGCAGGCAAAGGACGCCGCGGTGAAGATCGCAACGCAGGTCATCAGGAAGCGCTTCCGGCCAAACCGGAGCGACATCCAGTTCGACATCGGCAGAACGATGGCGTTTGAGACCAGGTAGGAGGTCAGAACCCACGTCGCCTCATCGTTCGAGGCGGAGAGTGAACCGGCGATGTACGGCAGCGCGACCGCCGCAATCGACGTATCGAGCACCTCCATGAAGGTCGCCAGCATGACCGACGCGGCGATGAGCCAGGGATTGACCCCGTGGGTGACCTCGGAGGATTGGTCCGCAGGCGCGGCTTGCGTAGCAGCCATGGTGGCTAAAACTCTACTTTCGGGTAAGGAAGCTGGACTTTTAGATGACGGAAGAGGCTTTGGGATGCACTGCGGCGGCTTGCTAGGAAGATCTTTCCCGGGATGCATCGTCCATGGTGGTGAGCGCATCAGATACATTGACAGTAACTCACTCACATGTCATTCTGAGTGAAGTCGAGAGTTGACCGGGAAGAACCCGGATAGGGATGGGATTATGGGAAAGATTATTGGAATTGACCTTGGAACGACGAACTCCTGCGTTGCGGTGATGGAGGGCGGCGAGCCGAAGGTGATCGCGAACGAAGAGGGTGGTCGTACAACGCCGTCGATCGTTGCCTTCACGAAGAGCGGCGAGCGTCTCGTCGGCCAGGTTGCGAAGCGCCAGGCGATTACGAACCCTGAAAACACGATCTTCTCGGTCAAGCGCTTCATGGGCCGTCGGCTCAACGAAGTAGGCGACGAGATGAAGATGGTGCCGTATAAGGTTGTTGCAAAGGGCGATAACGTCGGCATCAGCGCACAGGGTAAGGAGTACACCGCCCCCGAAGTCTCGGCGATGATCCTCCAGAAGCTCAAGAAGGCGGCAGAGGACTATCTCGGCCAGTCGGTCACCGAGGCGGTCATCACGGTTCCGGCCTACTTCAACGACGCCCAGCGCCAGGCCACCAAGGATGCCGGCAAGATCGCCGGTCTTGATGTAAAGCGCATCGTCAACGAGCCGACGGCAGCTGCACTCGCCTACGGTCTCGACAAGAAGAAGGACGAGACCATTGCGGTCTACGACTTCGGCGGCGGTACCTTCGATATCTCGATCCTCGAGGTTGGTGAAGGTGTGATCGAAGTGAAGTCGACCAACGGTGACACCCACCTCGGCGGCGACAACCTCGACCAGCGCATTGTGGAGTGGCTGATCTCGGAGTTCAAGAGCGACACCGGTCTTGATCTCACCGCCAAGGGCAACGAGATGGCGCTTCAGCGTCTGAAGGATGCGGCAGAGAAGGCGAAGATCGAGCTTTCGACGGCGCAGGAGTCGGAGATCAACCTCCCCTTCATCACCGCCGATGCGACCGGACCGAAGCACCTTGTCCGCAACCTGACGCGTGCCAAGCTCGAGAGCCTGGTCGACGATCTGCTGCAGCGTTCGATCGGACCTTCGAAGCAGGCGTTGAAGGATGCCGGCATCGACGCCAGCAAGATCGACGAGGTCGTACTGGTTGGTGGTCAGACGCGTATGCCGAAGATCCAGCAGCTGGTCAAGGAGCTGTTCGGCAAGGAGCCCAATAAGGGCGTCAACCCGGACGAGGTAGTTGCTATCGGAGCTGCAGTCCAGGCCGGCGTACTTGCCGGTGAGGTCAAGGACCTGCTTCTGCTCGATGTCACCCCGCTGACGCTTTCGATCGAGACCATGGGCGGCGTTGCGACGGGCATGATCCAGCGCAACACGACGATCCCGACGAAGAAGACGGAGACGTTCTCGACGGCGGCTGATAACCAGACCGAGGTTGAGGTTCATGTGCTCCAGGGTGAGCGTCCGATGGCCGCTCAGAACCGTACGCTTGGCAAGTTCAAGCTCTCGGGCATCCCGACCGCACCGCGCGGAGTTCCGCAGATCGAGGTCACCTTTGACATCGATGCTAACGGAATCCTGAACGTTACGGCGAAGGATAACGCGACCGGCAAGGATCAGAAGATCACGATCACGAGCTCTTCAGGTCTGAGTAAGGAAGAGGTTGAGCGGATGGCGAAGGATGCCGAAGCCCATGCCTCCGAGGACAAGGAGCAGCGTGACGCGGTTGAGGCACGCAATGGTCTCGACTCGATGGTTTACAACGTCGAGAAGATGCTGAAGGACTCGGCCGACAAGGTTGCCGAGAGCGACAAGACCGAGGTCGAAGCGGCACTTGCTGACGCGAAGTCGACCTTGGCTGGCTCGCCGAATGCAGCCGAGCTGAACGCGTCCAAGGAGAAGCTGACCACTGTAAGCCACAAGCTTGCGGAGGCCATGTACAAGGCGGCCGCGGCAACTCCTCCGGCAGATGGCGCAGCGCCGGCTGAGCATCATGAAGAGGCAAAGAAGGATGAAGGCGTCATCGATGCTGAGTACGTCGACGTCGAGAAGTAAAACTCTCTGCACCAAGCAGGGTTAGTAAAGAAGGGAAGGGCGCTCCGCAAGCTGAATGGAGCGCCCTTCTGCATACGGTGGGCAACGCAGCGCCAGGGGGGAAGTCATGACGACCGAGATGGTTTGGAAGTGCGAGCAGTGGTTTGCAGGACAGATGCAGGAGCAGAAGGTCTTCATGAGTGAAGAGCAGGCTCGTGACTTCGCTCGAAAGTTGAACGGCGTCGCTCCGGAGCTGGTGTTGAAGATCGAAGCTATGCCGATTCAGAACGTCTGGAACTAGTTCTCTGTACCACGTTCAACGGAGAGCGTTGAACGTGGTACGCTCAGGCCATGATCCTCTCGTTCCGCGATCGCGCCGTGGAGGTTCTCTACAAGGAAGGCAGCCACCGTCGATTTGGAAGCTCTTCGAAGGTTGCTCTCCGCAAGCTATTCATACTGGACAACGCAGATGTTCTGGAAGCGCTTCGATTTCCACCGGGTAATCGCCTGGAAGCTCTCAGGGGTGACCGGGCGGGGCAACACAGTATCCGGATCAACGACCAGTTTCGCCTTTGCATTCGGTGGACCGGGGCGGGCGCAGAAGACGTAGAGATCGTCGACTATCACTGAGGTTCGCATGTCTATTCCTAGAGACCCGAGTCATCCCGGAGCGCCGGTTCATCCTGGTGAAGTGCTGCGAGAAGAGTTCCTCGTTCCGCTTGGCATCAGTGCGAACGCGCTTGCCATGGCGCTTCATGTGCCATCGACGCGGATCAGCGAGATCGTTGCGGAGCGGCGCGGAATTACTGCGGATACGGCCTATCGGCTTTCGCGCTACTTTGGCCCGTCGCCGACCTTCTGGATGAACATGCAGGGCAACTACGAGCTGGCGGTTGCGTACAAGCACGCGCAATCCGTAATCAAAAAAGAGGTGCGGCCGCGTGCAGAGTCCCTTGCATAGGTTCGCCTCCCTACCAACACGTGAAGAGTGAGATTCAGAGATGCCAGAGGGCAATGAGATACACCGGTGGGCAGAGCGACATCAGGCTGCTTTCGCAGGGAAGACCGTTCGGGTGGACGGTCCGCAGGGACGCTTCACGGATTCTGATGTGATCGATGGAAAGAAGCTGATACAGGTGCGTGCGGTGGGCAAACACCTGGGCTACGACTTCGGCAAGGATCGCATCCTGCATGTTCACCTCGGGCTGCGCGGGGACTTCGCCGAAGGCTCCGGCCCGCT
>CAZZZQ010000087.1:4875-9666 GCA_964658405.1 uncultured Sphingomonas sp. | reverse complement strand
CAACAACGACTGGGACTGGTGCTCCGGCTACCACGTCTCCGACACGTCGATCATGGGCTTCAGCCACACGCACCTCAGCGGTACGGGCTGCGGCGACCTGCTCGACTTTCTCGTCATGGCCGGCACCGGCCCGGCGAAGATCGTTCCCGGCACGCGTAAGGATCCGGATTCAGGCTATCGCTCCAGCTTCAGCCACAGCGATGAGCTGACGGAGCCCGGCTACTACTCCGTCCTGCTGAAGGACTACAACATCCGCGCGGAAATGACCGCGAGCGAGCGGACAGGCATGCATCGGTACACCTTCCCGAAGAGCGACCAGGCTTACCTGATCCTCGACCTGCAGCATGGTTATGAGGGTGGCGGCAAGCCGAATGTCATCTCCGCCGAACTCTCGAGCCCTGCTCCCGACACGTTTGTCGGTGGGCGCCGGACGAAGGCGTGGGGCAATGGCCGCCACTCGTACTTCACTATGCAGGTCTCGAAGAAGCCAGAGAAGGTTGTCTTCTTCCAGGATGACAAAGAGGTCCCGGCACCTGTACCTTCTGCTCCTTTGACCGGCACAAATCTGAAGTGCGTGATGTACTTCAAGACGAAGGACAAGGAGGCAATCCTTGTTCGCACCGGCATCTCCGGCGTCAGCGCCGACTCAGCCGGCACGAACCTGAAGGCTGAGGCGCCTGACTGGAAGTTCGACCAGATCCGCAAGCAGGCGACGGACAAGTGGCGCAAGCAGATCGGCAAGGTCCAGGTCACGACTGCGAATGAAGATCATAAGCGCGTCTTCTACACCGCGCTTTACCATCTCTCGCTGGGGCCGACGCGCTTCGACGATGTTGATGGCAAGTATCGCGGCATGGATGACCAGATCCACACCCTGCCTGCAGGCCAGCAGAACTACACGACCTTCTCACTGTGGGACACGTATCGCGCGGCGCATCCGACCTACACGCTGATCGAGCAGGAGCGGGTTCCACAGTTCGTCAACACCCTGATTCGCATGGCAGAGCAGAGCCCCGCGGGCATGCCCGTCTGGCCGCTGCAGGGTGAGGAGACCGGCACCATGACCGGCTACCACTCCGCCGCCGTGATCTCCGAGGCCATCAACAAGGGCTTCACCGGGATCGACACGGAGAAGGCGTACCAGTTGATGATGAAGCGTGCCATGGTCGACGACTTCCAGGGCCTGCCGTACTACCGCAAGATGGGCTACATCCCGGCGGATAAGGAAGGCGAGTCGGTCTCGAAGACCTTTGAGTATTGCTACGACGACTGGGCGATCGCGCACGTGGCGAAGAAGCTCGGCAAGTCAGGCGACGCCTCAATGCTGACGAAGCGCTCGACGAACTATAAGAACTACTTTGACAGCTCGATCCAGTTCATGCGGCCGAAGTTCGAAGACGGCACGTGGGCCGGCTCATCCGAGGGCAAGGGGCTGACCGCCTTCAATCCGATCGACATGGGGCACTCGGACAAGTACCGCGACTACACCGAGTCGAACGCGTGGCAGAGCACCTTTGCGATCCAGCATGATCCTGCAGGCATGATCGAGTTGTTTGGCGGCCGTCCGCAGTTCCTGACCAAGCTGGACGAGCTCTTTACGACGCCCTCGACGCTGCCGGCGGATGCGCCGCCGGATATCGCCGGTCTCGTCGGCCAGTACGCCCATGGCAACGAGCCCTCGCACCACATCGCCTACCTGTACGTATACGCCGGCCAGCCGCATAAGACGCAGGCGCGTGTCCGATCGCTGCTGGAGACGATGTACTCGCCGAACCCCGATGGTATGCAGGGCAACGAGGACGTCGGCCAGATGTCGGCCTGGTATGTTCTGAGTGCGCTTGGCTTCTACCCGGTCGATGCGGTCAGCGGAAACTACATTCTCGGATCACCGCTGTTTGAGAACGCCTCGGTTGCACTTGGCGGCGGCAAGACGCTTGACATCACCGTGAAGCGGTCGGACCCGGCGCACCAGTACATCCAGTCGTTTACGCTGAACGGCAAGCCACAGCAGCGGACGTGGTTCCATCACAGCGAGATCGCGGGCGGCGGTAAGCTGCTGCTCGAGATGGGGCCGCAACCGAATCTTACGCTCGGTGCGGATCTTGCGTCGGCTCCACCGTCGCTCACCCTGTAACCTGCAATGAAAAATCCCCACTCTTCGCGATGAAGGGTTGGGGATTTTCTTGCCTGGCTGATGAAGCCCGGGTGGTCTTGAGACTATTTGGCCGCGTCTGTCTTGTAGACCGCGAACTCACGAATCCGGGCCTCACCCGTGCTCGCGATGATCCGCAGCCGCACCTTGCTCGCTGTCACTGCCGGGAAGTGATCGACCTTCTCGTGGCCGATCGCGAAGCTTTGCGCAACGGTCTTCCAGCTGCCGCCCTCCTGCACATCGATGGCGTACTGCTGGATGTTCTGGCCTTCGTTCAGCCACTCCATGGTCTCGGTCCGATCGAAGGTGACCGGCCTGGCAAACGACAGTTCGAGCGTTGCGGAATGGGAGCCTGCGGGCGCGGACCAGAAGGTGTCGCGGCTGCCGTCAAAGGCGTTGGCGACGTTCTCATCGACAGCCGTGTGCTGCAGCGCGAGATTGTTCTTGTGCAGGTTACGAATGGCGTCGCCGAACTCCTGCAGGCGCTTTACGTCCGCATCGGGAAGCAGGCCGCGATTGTCCGGAGCGATGCCTAGCATCAGCTGGCCGCCCTTGCCGATCGACTGGTCATAGGTCGTCACCAGCTCGTCGACGCTCTTCAGCGTGCTGACGTCGTTCGGGTGCCAGAACCAGTGCAGCTTATGCAGCGGCGTATCGACCTCGACGGGGCGCCAGCGCAGATAGCCGCTGCGATCGATCACATTCCAGTTCTGAAAGGGGATGTCGCCGGCTTCGTTGCCGACCCAGCGGATATCGCCGTACTTGAAGAGCGCCGTGTCGGCGAAGACCATGGCGTTGGGCTGGTAGGTCCGCAGCTCTTCGGTGATCTTGTTGAAGTCGTAGACGTGGCCGCCGCTTCCGGCGCCATCGAGCCAGAACTCCGTGATCTCGC
The DNA here is from genome assembly GCA_964658405.1 of uncultured Sphingomonas sp. Taxonomy (GTDB): domain Bacteria; phylum Acidobacteriota; class Terriglobia; order Terriglobales; family Acidobacteriaceae; genus Edaphobacter. The sequence goes on along the minus strand of CAZZZQ010000087.1, from coordinate 6,622 downwards.
CGTAGTTCGAGGAGAGCTGGTCGAGCAGTGCCTGGTAGTACTTGTCGTAGGCTGCAGCATCCTGATAGCGCGGGTCGTGGCGGTCCCAGGGGGAGAGGTAGACGCCGAACTTCAGGCCATACTTTTTGGCTGCGTCGGAGGCCTCTTTGACGAGGTCGCCCTTGCCGTTCTTGTAGGGGCTGTACTCGATGCTGTACTTCGTCTCGGAGGTCGGAAAGAGGGCGAAGCCGTCGTGGTGCTTGGTGACCATGACGACGTACTTCGCGCCGGCAGCCTTGGCCGCCTTCATCCACTGCTCGGGGTCGGCCTGGGTCGGGTTGAAGACCTTCGGGTCGGCGGTGCCATCGCCCCACTCGCGGTCGAGAAAGGTGTTCGTTCCGAAGTGAATGATTACGCCGAACTCGAGATCCTGCCACTCCGTCTGCTGCGGTGAGGGCTTCACCTCGGAGAAGTTCTGCGCCAGGCCCAGCGACGTCAGGCCGAGGGAGCAGGATAGAAAGGTCGCCGCAAAGCGGCTGCGAAGGCTCGAGGTCACGTGTCTCTCCAAAATGGGTGAAGTGGTCGTCTATGAGTAAGGTGGTCCGGACTGCTCTCATCCTATCGAAGATCGGGCTGGTTGTGATCGTTTTCGGCCAAATCGATCATAATAGCGGTACGCCGTTCATCCGTCTGACAGGAGTCTTGATCCGTGAGCACGTCTCCAAAGGTTCGTTACCGTCTGCTGCTCGCGGTTCAGCTCTTCCTCGTAGCCGCTCCTGGCGTCGCCGTAGACCTGACCCGTGCCACGGTTCTGCGCTCGCCGGCAGCCTCCGCCCCCGAGATGAAGGCGGTCGATCTGCTGATCGACGAGGCGGCGAAGCGTGTCAAGGTGCGCTGGCTGCCGGCCTCGAGTGCCGCCACGGCCACCCTTATCGTCTGCCGTCAGGACCAGGTAGAGGGGCTGCTGACGCCGGAGCTCCGGGCCCAGTGGAAGGTGCCCAGCGGTCCGCTGCTGCCCGAGGGCTTCACGATACACACTCTGGGCACGCGGGGACGGCCGGTCGTCGTGATCGCAGGAAATGACAGCCGCGGAGTGCTCTTCGGGGTCGGCTACCTGCTGCGGACGCTTGATCTCGCCCCGGGGCATGCCGGACTCGCCCAGCCGATCGACCTCACGACGGCTCCGGAGTATCCCGTTCGCGGCCACCAGATTGGCTATCGGTTCAAGAACAACACCTACGATGCCTGGACGCTGCCGATGTTTGAGCAGCATATTCGCGATCTTACCGTCTTCGGGACGAACAGCATCCAGCTGATCGCGCCGCAGTCGGACGACGAGCCGACGAGTCCGCTCTTCCCTGCTCCCGCGCTGCCGACGCTGCTGGGTATCTCGCGCATCCTCGACGCCTACGGGCTTGACTGCGATCTCTACTATCCGGAGCTCCGGAAAGACTACAGCGATCCTGCGACTGTTGAGGCTGAGCTGAAGGACTTTGACCAGCTCTTTCGCCAGATTCCCCGGGTTGACGCGCTCTACATCCCCGGCGGCGACCCCGGCCATACGGAGCCGAAGGACCTCTTGCCACTGGTCGAAAAAGAGGTGGCGATCTTGCACCGCTATCATCCGAATGCGAAGGTCTGGATCTCCGCGCAGGGCTTCAACCAGGCCTGGTACGAGGAGTTCTACGCCCTGCTCGCGGCGAAACCGGCATGGCTGACCGGGGTCTTCTTCGGCCCGCAGTCGCGCGACTCTTTCGAGACACAGCGG
>CAZZZQ010000087.1:0-4865 GCA_964658405.1 uncultured Sphingomonas sp. | reverse complement strand
CAGTATCCGCTGCAGTTCTATCCGGACATTGCGCACACGATGCATGCGCAGTTCCCTGTTCCGGACTGGGACCCTGCGTTCGCCCTCTCCGAAGGGCGCGAGCCGATCAATCCGCGACCGGTCGCCGAGACGCATATCTATAAGCACTTCGCCGGACTCCACAAGGGCTTCATCACCTACTCCGAGGGCGTGAACGATGACGTGAACAAGTTTCTCTGGACGCGGCTCGGCTGGTCGCAGACCGCTTCCATCGACGAGACCCTGGGTGATTACAGCCGCTACTTCATTGGGCCGGATCTCGGCGCGGCCTTCGCGAAGAGCCTGCTTGCGCTCGAGCGCGACTGGACCGGACCGGCTGCCACAAATGCCGAGATCCCGAAGACCCTTGCCAGCCTGCAGGCCCTTGAGAGGGCCGCGACGCCTGCTCAGCGCGAGAACTGGCGCTTCGAGTCGGCGCTTTATCGCGGCTACTACGACGCCTTCATACAGCAGCGCCTTGTCGCGGAGCAGAGGCAGGAGGCCGCCGCCCTTGCAGCCCTTCGCCTCGCGCCGAAGACTGACAGCAGTGAGGCCATCGCCGCTGCGCTGGTCGCCCTCAAGCCTCAACCGGCGTCCCTACTGCGCGCCCCGCTGTTCGCCTTTGCCGGCGCCCTCTATCAACAGATCGGCCTACAACTTAGCGTGGCAAAGTACGGCGCATCCGGGATTGAGCGCGGCGCCAATCTCGACCGCGTCGACGTCTCTCTGAATGATCGCGCATGGCTGACGAGGCAGTTTGCGGAGATCCAGAGGCTGCCCACCGAAGCCGAACGCCTCGCGCGGATCGCAGTAATCGCCAACTGGCAGCACCCCACGCCGGACACTCTCTACGACGACCTCGGCGATCCCACGAATGAACCGCATCTGGTCCGCGGCGAGGGCTTCAGCGCCGATCCGGAGCTTTTTCATTCCGCCATCAACGGCATCGCCGACCAGACGCCGGATGACGGATGGCGCATGAGTTGGATCAGCTACGCCGAGCGGCTCTATGAATCACCGCTTGAGCTTTCGTATCAGAACCTCGACTCGACCCGGGCGTACACCGTACGCATCACCTACGCGGGCGAGGGGTATACCGTCCCGATCAAGCTGGTCGCAAACAACACGGTCGTCATCCATCCGTACTTCAAGCGTCCGGCCAATCCGACGACCGTCGAGTTTCCGATCCCGGGCGCTGCTATCCAGCACGGAACGCTCGACTTACGATGGATTCCTGAATCCGGAGCAGGGGGCAGTGGACGCGGCCACCAGGTCGCAGAAGTGTGGCTTATTCCGACGCAACGATCGCGGAAAAAGCCGAAAGTTGATCGTTTAGGTTATAAGTAATCATAAATAAACTGCAATTCCCTTTGAATGTGGTCTTTACGGTCGCATTGATTCGCTTTCTGCCCCTACACTTTTCGCCCCCTGGATGTTGAAACACCTATGTCGACCAAAACAGATATTCGCACCGAACAGATCATGAAGCTCCTTCTGCGGAACGGCAGCTCGACCGTGGAAGAGATCATCGCTGTCATCGGCACCTCGGCTCCAAGCATCCGCCGCGACCTGACGAAGCTCGAGAAGCGCGGCCTTGCACGTCGCACCCACGGCGGCGCGACCCTGATCGAGCCGCTGATCTACGAGCCGTTCCGGTACGACACCTCTTTCCAGGCACGGGAGCAGTCGTACGCCGAGGAGAAGCGCCGGATCGGGCTGGCCGCCGCGGAACTGATCCTCGAGAACGAGACGATCGGCCTCGCCGCCGGCACCACCACGACGCAGATCGGCCGCAGCATCCGGCACCGGCACAACATCAAGGTCGTCACGAATGCGGTCAATATCGGGATGGAACTCTGCAACCATCCCGGCATCAAAACTTCGCTGACCGGAGGGACGGTTCCGTGGGCGTGGTCCTTTTCGCTCTCCGGACAGGCCGCGATCAACTTTCTGAATGACGTTTATCTCGACAAGGTCTTTCTCGGCGTTGTGGGGATCGATATTGAGCGCGGCGTGACGACGCTCGAATCTGAAGAGGCGCTCACCTTTCGCGCCATGATCCGGCAGGCGAAGCAGGTCATCGTCGTCGCCGACTCCAGCAAGCTCGGCAAGATCAGCGCGGCTCCGATCTGCCCGCTCAGCCAGGTCCATATCCTTATTACTGACACCGGTGCCTCGGACGAGACCGTCGAGGAGTACACGCGGCGAGGGATCCAGGTCTTTCGCGCCTAAACCAGCCGCATCCAAAAAAGGTAGCCATGAAGAATCGTCGCCGTAACTCCCTGCGTATCGCCCTCGCTCTCTGCCTTCCTCTCGCCGCAGCCCACGGGCAGCAGCCGTATCAGAACGCCTCTCTCCCGGTCGCACAGCGGGTCGATGACCTGGTCGGGCGCATGACCCTGGCTGAGAAGGTTTCGCAGATGCAGAACCAGGCCGAGGCGATCCCGCGGCTGGGCATCCCCGCGTACGACTGGTGGAGTGAAGGTCTGCACGGCGTTGCCCGCTCCGGCTACGCTACTGTCTTTCCGCAGGCGATCGGCCTGGCAGCGACGTGGGACACGGACCTCCAGCATCGCATCGGCGATGTCGTTGCGATCGAGGCGCGCGCCAAGTACAACGAGGCCGTCCGCAACGATAACCACAGCATCTTCTTCGGGCTGACGCTGTGGTCGCCGAACATCAACATCTTCCGCGATCCACGCTGGGGCCGCGGCCAGGAGACCTATGGCGAGGATCCATTCCTCACCGGCCGCATGGGCGTCGCCTTCATCACCGGTCTGCAGGGCGACCCGACCCATCCCATGGTCGTCGCTACGCCGAAGCACTTTGCCGTGCATAGCGGACCTGAGTCGCAGCGGCACCACTTCAACGTCGTTCCCGGGCCGCATGATCTCGAAGATACTTATCTTCCGGCCTTTCGCGCGGCGATCACGGAGGGTCACGCCGACTCCCTGATGTGCGCTTATAACGCCATCGACGGAACGCCTGCCTGTGCCAACCAGGAGCTGATGAAGACGACCCTTCGGGACACGTGGCACTTCCGCGGCTTCGTGACGTCGGACTGCGGCGCCGTGGACGACATGTTCAGTAAGATCGGCCACCACTTCTCGCCCGATGCAGAACACGCTTCTGCGCTCGCCGTCCGCGCCGGAACCGACACGACCTGCGGCAACGAGTATCCGACCCTGGTGCAGGCGGTCAAGGATGGACTCATCACCGAGGCCGACATCGACGTCTCGGTCAAGCGGCTCTTCAAGGCTCGCTTCGAGCTGGGTATGTTCGACGCGAACGACCCGCGCAACCAGCTTGCCTTCTCACTGGTGGACTCGGCTGAACATCGGAAGCTCGCGCTCGAGGCGGCCGACAAGTCGATCGTGCTGCTGAAGAATCAGGACAGCTTCCTTCCCTTCAAGCCTGGCATCCATACGATCGCCGTGATCGGGCCTAATGCGGCTTCGCTCTCGTCGATCCGGGGCAACTACTATGGCCAGCTCTCGGCCCCGGTGCTGCCGGTAGACGGTCTGCAACAGGAGCTTGGCAGCGGCTACAAGGTGCTGTATGCGCAGGGATCGCCGTACGCCATCGGCCTTCCGCTGCCCGCGCCACGCACCCTCTTCCATCCCTCTGCGGGCTCGAAGCAGGAGGGTCTGACGGCGGAGTATTTCAACGGGACCGACCTGACCGCCGCACCCGTTGCAAAGCGCACGGACGCCCAGATCGACTTCGACTGGAACGCTTCGTCACCCGTGAAAGGCGTAGCGGCCAAGGCCTTCTCCGTTCGTTGGAGCGGCACCATCACACCGCCGGCTGCCGGGGATTACACCTTCGAGGTTGAGCTTTCGCATTGCGATATCTGTAACGATGCGGAGTCGTTTCACGTGTACCTCGATGACAAGCAGATTGCCACGGAGTCCGTCGCGCCGATCCGCAGCCGCCCGAGCGCGACCAAGCCCTTCCATCTTGTCTTCGCGGACACGAAGCCCCACAGCTTCCGGCTGGAGTACGCACACCAGTCGCCGGTCTTCGGCGCTGGTGTCACGCTGAACTGGAGCCCGCCGAATGAGGTCCTGCTGCCCGGGGCAGTTGCGGCAGCGAAGCAGTCGGATGCGGTCGTCGCCTTCATCGGGCTTTCGCCGGATCTTGAAGGTGAGGAGATGCCGATTAAGACCGAGGGCTTCAGCGGGGGCGATCGCAGCAGCCTGAAGATTCCTGCGGCGCAGCAGGCGATGCTTGAGACGGTCGCAGCTACTGGAAAACCTGTCGTCGTCGTCCTGATGAACGGCAGCGCCGTCGCCTCTGAGTGGTCTGCGCAGCATGCCAGCGCCATCCTCGAAGCGTGGTATCCGGGCGAGGAGGGCGGTGCCGCAATCGCACGCACGCTGATCGGGAAGAACAATCCCGCAGGCCGGCTGCCCGTCACCTTCTACACCTCGACTGATCAGCTGCCGCCGTTCGAGGACTACGCTATGAAGGGCCGCACCTACCGGTACTTCCAGGGCAAGCCGCTGTATCCGTTCGGCTTTGGACTCAGCTACTCGACCTTCCGGTATGGCACGCCGAAGCTGTCGACCACGAGCCTTCAGGCAGGTCAGCCGCTGAGCGTCGAGGTCGACGTTACGAACATCAGCGCGGTTGCGGGCGACGAGGTTGCCGAGCTTTACATCACGCCGCCCGCCACCGAGGGATCACCCCTGCGGACCTTGCAGGGCTTTCAACGACTCCACCTGAAACCGTCCGAGACCCGCAGGATGACCTTCACCCTGACTCCGCGTGAGCTCAGCACTGTGACCGAGGTGGGCACCCGCGTGGTCGCACCCGGAGCGTACACGCTTTCGATCGGCAGTGGC
>CAZZZQ010000086.1:6345-9703 GCA_964658405.1 uncultured Sphingomonas sp. | reverse complement strand
GTAAGCGGCAAAATAAACAATCCGAGCGGAAGGTGCGCGTCACTACTACTGCGCACCTTCCGCTCAAGCTTCACAGGAGCTGTATGCCAAGCGCACAGATGTCTGAGCAGATTCACGAAAGCAAATCCATCGGCATTGCGACGCCTCGCATCGACGGTGCCCTGAAGACCACTGGACAGGCGATGTACGCCTCAGACCATCACTTCAAGGATCTCGTCTACGCGTGGCCTACGACGGCAACGATCGCAAGTGGAAGCGTACGCGACATCGACACCACTGTTGCCAGTGGCATGCCTGGCGTGATCGCCATTTATACGCATCAGAACATCGGACCGCTCTACCGTATGGCCCCGGGGGCGGGCAAGATTGACGAGATGAGGCCGCCTCTCGAAGACAAAACGATCAGCTACTATGGCCAATATGTCGCGGTTGCAGTTGCGATGACCCTCGAGCAGGCTCACGCGGCGGCAGAAGCGGTTAAGGTCACCTACGACAGGCTTGCTCCTCACACGGACGACAAGCTGCTGGGATCAACGCTTGCTGCTCCCACAAAGACGGTGTCCGAACGTGGTGATATCGTCGCTGCCCTGGCGTCTGCCGGAGTCAAGCATGATGCCGTCTACAGCATTGCGGCCGAAACCCATAATCCCATCGAACTGCATGCCTCCGTTGCGGTCTATGAACACGGCAAATTTACGCTGTATGAAACGACACAGGGCGTCATCAATCATCGCGACGTCATGGCATCCATGCTTGGTGTTCCAAAGGAAGACGTGCAGGTGATCACGCGCTTTCTGGGATCCGGCTTCGGTGGCAAGGCCTGGCCGTGGCCGCAGGCATTTCTGGCCGCAGCCTGCGCCAGGAATCTGGGCAGACCCGTGAAGTTGGTGGTGAGCCGTTCCATGATGTTTCACAGTGTGGGGCATCGCCCTGCACTCGAGCAACGGATACAGCTAGCCGCCGATTCGGCCGGCAAGCTCACTGCGATCGCTCAGGACTATGTGAATCACACGTCAATGCTGGAAAATTACAATGAAGCCTGCGGAGAGGCCACGGGATTCCTGTACTCCTGTCCAAACCTCAAGGTGACGGGTGGCATGGCGCGTCGCAACGTAGGCCCGCCAACGTCAATGCGCGGCCCGGGCGCTGTTCCCGGAATCTTTGCATTGGAAAGCGCGATGGACGAGCTGGCCTGGAAGTTAAAGATCGATCCTGTCCAGTTACGCCTTCTGAACGAACCCGAAAAAGATGAGACCAACGGGATGCAATTTTCCTCGCGAAATCTCGAAGAGTGTCTGAACATCGGAGCGGAAAAGTTTGGCTGGGCTAGACGAAATCCGGCCATCGGCTCCATGAAGAATCCGGAGGGCGCAACCGTCGGCTGGGGAATGGCGGCGTGCAGCTGGCTGGCGCTGCGTGGGGCTGCCGAGGTGGGCGTTGAGATCCGCGAGAATGGGTCTGCTCGCGTCACTTGCGGCACGCAGGATATCGGCACGGAAACCTATACGATCATCGCGCAGCTGGTCTCCCACGAAACCGGCATTCCAGTCCAGAACGTTGAAGTCGTCATCGGCGACTCCGCACTGCCTCCGGGGCCGCTCAGCGGGGGATCAAAGGCCACGGCTTCGGTCACTCCCGCGGCATTGCAGGCTGCGCAGAGTGCAACGAAGGCTCTTCTGGAGGTTGCGCACGCTCTTCCGGACAGTCCTTTCAAGAGTGCGAAGATCGACGACCTTCAGCTTGTGAACGGTGCGGTCAGGCTACGGGACTCCGCGTCCCTCAGTATGACGATCAGTGCGGTGCTCAAGCAGGCGCGGTTGAAGAGTGTGAGCGGACAGGGCAAGTCAGACGCCGTCTCGGATAAAAAAGAGAACCTCTCGTTCCACAGTTTCGGAGCCCAGTTTATAGAGGTCACCTGGCAACCGGAGATTGCCCAGCTTCGTGTCAGCAGAGTGGTGTCGGTGATGGACGTTGGCCGTGTGGTCAACCCGCTGACCGCACGAAATCAGATCGAAGGTGCCATTGTGATGGGCGTAGGAATGGCGATGCTGGAAGCGACGGAGTACGACCAGCGAACGGGTGCCCCGATGAACGCAAACCTGGCCGACTATGTGATGGCGGTCCACGCGGATTGTCCGAAGATTGAGGTCACCTTCCTGGACAAGCCCGACTACAAGCTGAACGCCGTTGGGGCGCGTGGTCTCGGGGAGATCGGTCTCGCCGGCGTCGCCCCCGCAATTGCCAGCGCGGTCTACCATGCAACAGGGATTCGAGTAAGAAAGCTGCCGATTCGTATCGAGGACCTTCTCAACGTGGAGCATTCAACTCACAGCGCCTGAGCCTTGAAGTCTGTACGTGAAGATGCCCTGCGGCTCTTTTCACCGCAGGGCATCGTTGCATCAAGCGTCACACCCGAAGCTACTTTGAGTGTTTTGGCGAAAGTTCACCGAACCAGTACGAAGCCGTGACGCCCCCGTCCATCAGGAAGTCGCTTCCGGTAATGAACGCTCCATCAGGACCCATCAGCAACGCTCCAACTGTTCCCACTTCATCCGGAGTGCCGGCCCGTCCGGCGGCACACAACTCCATCATGCGGCGATATCCTGGACCGCGCGGTCCCTTCAGTTCGTCGTTGGCGAGGGGAGTGATGATAATTCCGGGGCTGATCGTGTTGACCCTCGCTCCACGTTTGCCCCAGCGGACAGCCTCAGCCATCACGCGCAATGAGTTGCAGCGCTTCGAAAGCTGGTAGGCGTGCAGAGAGTCCTTGACCTTGTCCAGCTGGAGCATCGGCAGGGAAAGCAGCTCCTCTACTGGCGTCGTTGCGAGCAGTTCGTTCTGCTCCTCTGAAAGCGGGGGAAGGCGATGCCCGGATTGCGACGCGATGACGACGCCGGAGCCTCCGCGAGCGATCACTCTGCCGAACTCCTCAAGGGCGAGGGCCGTGCCATAGAGGTCGACCTTGAGAATGCTCTCCGGCGAGGCCTGCGACGGTGAAACGCCCGCAGCATGGATGAGCCCGGTGATCTCGCCAAGATCCGTAGCGGTCTTCACCAGCGCCTCGATTGACGAGCGCGACGATACATCAACCATTGTTGTGCTGACGCTAAAGCCGGCGTCGATCAGGGTCTTTGCCGCTGCGTCAGCATTCTCCTGCCGAAGATCAGCGAGGAGTACATGTTTACCAGCACTGATCCGACGGACGATGGCCTGCCCGATCGATCCCGCTCCGATGACGACGATTACATCTGCCATAGTTTTCCTTTAGACATCACAGGTGTCATGAATGTGCGAGTTGTGAGATGACGAAAGATCTCGTGGTTAGGTTCAGGGGAAAATGCTGGTTGCTTGGTTGTAT
>CAZZZQ010000086.1:0-6335 GCA_964658405.1 uncultured Sphingomonas sp. | reverse complement strand
CGCCTTACAACCCCGCCTTCAACTTCAGCTTTGGTCACGGCCGTTTCGCAAGAAAGTGATTCATCGCCTTAATATCAAGAACTTTTATTTCGACAGTTGTTACACGGTCGTCTTCGCTCGCTGCAGGGGACTCGGAGAGATGAATGCTCACCCCGCAGCCGGCAGGGTAGGAGGCCAGTGATGGCTTCTTCAGTCCCCGCTCCGAGGCTCTCAACGTGCCATCCTGCGCGCCTTCATAAGGAACCCACGCAGGTCCGGACGCTAGCGTGCACTTTGCTACAGTCGCCAGAGGGGCACCGGTCGAGTCACTGAGCCAGATCGTCTCGCCACCTTTCACGTCGGCCGGAAGCCACGTCTGTTTGATGACAAGATCGCGAAGGACTTTGACGGTCGGTTGCGTCCCCACAGGCAGGTACGGCTGCTGCCCCGGCGGCAGAAGATGCACCAGGGAGAACGCCGCTACCTTCCCGTCGATGAAGGTAAACGCAAACGACTCTTCGGTCGATTCAGCGAGGAGATAGCGAAGAGCGGACGAAGCGGAACGTTGCGGGATGTAGTGTGGGGAGCTGGGAGCTAATGCAGCTCTGACCTCGGACTCGTCCATTCCCAGTCCTATCTTTGCCAGCTTTACAGTTTGAGCAGCTGCGATCTGCGTAGACATCGCGAGGCCTGCTGCCAATAGGTAGATCGTCTGCTTGTTCATGCGCTTACCTTTCTGCTTTCATTGAATTGAGAGCCTTCGCACCCGCACTATGCCTTCGTGTGACGACCCGAGAGTGACTGCGAGTCATCCTGAACCCGCTGTGGTTCCTTTGCCAGCGGCTGATTGTCCGTATCACGCACCGCATCGAGCTCTCCCGGCGCATCAGGAGCAAGTGCTGCAAACAGGGCGTTCATGTCCGCCTGGGCCGGTCCCTTGGTGGCTACAAGTTCAAAGGTCTTGCTCAACGCATCCGCCGAGCTCAGGCTGTGCACCAGCACCTCGGCGATCTGGCTGCGGGCGATCACACCATCGCTCGAATTGCCCGCCTTGCGCGTGTCCCCCTGCAGAAATACCAACGAGTGCTCATCGGCTTTGTTGTAGTCGAACCAACCTGGACGAACGATCGTGTAGGGTAGACCACTCAGTCGCACGAGGCGTTCAGCACGACGCTTCCAGTCATGAACTTCGTTCGATTGATTGTAGGCACCCGTCCGGTTCGTGACGCCGATCGCGGTCATCAACGCAATGCGAGCCCTCTGAGAACCCAAGGCCTGCAGGACATTGCGAACGCCGCCATAGTCGACGCTCTCAGCAGCTGCCTTGCCACCGCCATCAGCACCGTGTGTAAAGACGATTCCCTCAATCCCTTCGACCGCTCTAATTAGCGTGCCGGGGGATGTGAGATCCCCAATAGCTGCCTCTGCCTGCGAAGGTAGTTGGCGCGCCTTCTCTGCGCTGCGCACAAGCGCGCGAACCGTATGTCCCTGGCGGATTGCCTCTTCAACGACGAGTCGCCCAATGCTGCCGGTTGCCCCGATGACTAGAATTTTCATGGATCCACTCTCCTGACGATCTGTCTAAGCTGTAGTGTTCTCGTTAATGACGCGCAGTGCGTTGAGCGTGCGAGGATACCCGATGAAGGGAAGGAGCTGTGTCACAACGTCGACCATCTTCGCGCGATCGTTCCCGACATGCAGATTCGCCGTTACATGACCCCTCACCTGCGATTCACATCCGCCAAGCGACACGAGGATGCTCAGCGTGATCAACTCGCGCGTAGGAATGTCGAGGCCGGTTCGGGTGTAGTGATCCCCGAAGCAGTTGGCCGAAAGAAAACGCTGAAGATGCATCTGGTCCTTCGGGGACGTCGCGTAGAGCTTCTCCACAGCATCGTCACCGATGATCTGCTTCTGCACGGCAAGGCCCTTCTCCATGCGCGTCTCTGGAGTGGTCGTCGATTGGCTTGGCAGGGGAAGCGTGACGCCGCGATCGGTCAACACTTCGTTCGTTGCCTGGATAAAGTTGTAAGCCTTCGCTATCCCGACGTATGGTACGGACTGATAAAGCACCTCTTTGGCCTCGATGGCGGTGACGCCAGCATTGAGGGCTGCGTTCAGCATGGCGCGATACTCTCGTACAGCCTGCGATGCGATGATCGACGCAAGCTGCAGGATGAGGCGCGTCCGGACGTCAAGCTTGCTCTCGCGAAGAACCTCATCAAAGGCAAAGTTGTCGAATGTCTCGATGAGATCCGGGTCTGTTACCGCAACGGTGGAGACATGGTTTGGGAAGAGTGCATCGTGGTTCTTCTGGGCCTGAGGATTGGGTGCCATGGTCTGTTGATCTCTTTCAATAGGTCTGGTTAAACTTCGGTTATCGTTTTTCGCGCAAACCGAGCAGGCGACGAAGTTCAGCGGCACTTGTGTTCGCGCGGAAGCCGGGACCGCCACGCTGGAAGCTTCTCGCTGAGGCAAGGTCTCCCACGCTCACGGGATCGCAGCCTGCATCGAGAACGAGTTGAGCCGCGATCTGCAAGGCAGCAGAGTCATCGCTCGCAATAGGGATTCCTACTCTGTCACCGCTGTGGTTCGCCGACGATTCGATGCAATACGTGTCGACAGCGCTGAAGGCTCGCACAAGCCGTGCTCCCGGAAGATATTTAGCCGAAGTTAAAGCGACACCCGCATCTTCCGCTTCTTTCGTCAGGGTGCTGTCACTCCCGGGGGCTGGATTGCAGGCATCAAGGACTACTTTGCCCTTGAGCTGCCCTTGGAGATCTTTGCCAAGCTGCGGAAGCGCTTCATACGGCACCGCGAAGAGAAGAACGGACGCGTATGCCGCTGCCTCTAAAGCAGTACCAACAAAAGCTTTCGGTCCGAGCGCCTTCGCCATCGGCAGAAGCTCTTCTGAGTGGCGCGAGGAGAACATCACCTCGTGGCCGGACTTGATCCAGAGCCGGCCGACGGTCCCTCCAAGGGAACCCGCACCAATCACCCCCACGCGGAGCGGTTGAGCCGCCCAAAGCCGGGAGGGAAGTAGTAGAGAGTACGCTAGACCGGCGACAACGGTGCGTCGAGTGAGAATCATGGGGAACATCTCCAGCGCGCCTCCCAACCGAGGCCCGCGAACCTGCAGAAACAGTCGAATCAAGATGCCGCGGACGGATAAGCCCGATGCATACGACGAGTCTCTCCTCTGCGCAGGTTGTCGGTCATGCAAAATGCGCCAAAATGCATACTGTTCACGCCAAGTGTGTTTGAAAGACTAAATGTGCTCAAACGATGAGACTTACCGTCAAAGTTGGCGCACTTGGCAGATTTTATGGCGTCTCCTGCATGGCCTAAGGTCCGGGCGCGAACTAGATTAGGACAGTGCAGGTGAAATGGGGCCTATGAATAAGCACTTTCGCGTTTCGGGCCGGCTAGCCCTCAAGCTTGAGGATCTGGATGTCCCTGTCTCCGCCGTCCTCCGACGAGCCGGGCTCCCCGGCGAATTCTTCAGCCAGACTCGGATTCTTGTGACAACGGAAGAACTGTTCGCGCTCTGGAATGCCATCGGAGCGATCAGCAACGATCCCGCGATCGGGCTTAGGTTGGGTACAGAGACGAAGACGGAACGATTTCATCCGAGCGGAATCGCCGCTCTCTCTTCGGAGAACTTCGGTGCTGCGGTCGACCACATGGCACGATACAAGCAGTTGACCTGCCCTGAAGAGATTGCGCACCGTGTGAACGGGGATGAATGGGCGATTCGTTTTCGCTGGCTCCTCGCGGTCGAAAACGAACCGCAGGCGCTGGTCGAATACTGCTTTGCATGGATGCAAACCATAGCGCGCCATGGCACCGGAACCACGGTGTCGCCGCTTCGAATAGAGTTTATGCAGCCTAAGGCACACCAGGCAGCATTGGGAAAGTACTTTGGCTGCCCGATCATTACGGGCACTGCACAGAACGCATTGGTCTTCCGCGCAAGCGACATGCACCGTCCGTTCGTAACACGCAACGCCGAATTGCTGGATATGCTGGCTCCGCAGTTTGAGCAGGAACTGAAGCAGCGCGGCGGGCAGAGTAGTTTTGCAACCCTTGTTCGTGACGCCATCCAGCAGCGGCTCACCGGGCACCGTCCAAGCATCGACGCAATCGCGCGCGATCTTCATCTCAGTTCGCGCACGTTGCAGCGCAGGCTCCAGGAGGCCGGGCTGAGCTATCAGCGGGTACTCGATGATGCGCGTCATCAAATGGCTCGCTACTACCTCGGAAACTCCGTTCTGGAATTGAACGAAGCGGCCTATCTTCTGGGGTATGAAGATTCCAACTCCTTTGTTCGCGCCTTCCGTGGATGGGAAGGAATTCCGCCCGGACAATGGCGAGAAACCCATGGCCTGAGTTCGATTAACTAGTCTGCATCAAACCGAAGGTAGACCTCTCCATGCTGAACGAAAGGACCCGATGAAGCCTTACATTATCTGCCACATGCTCTCCTCGATCGATGGAAGAATCGACGCGAGTGTTCTCAAGACCGTCACGTCTGATGGAGAATATGAAGCGACCGGCGACGAGTTGCAGGGAGACGCCTGGATCTGCGGACGTACGACGATGCAACAGCATTTTGCGAATAGCGAACCGTTCGCGTCAAAGACCGACACGAAGGCCGGTCCGCAGGAGATCTTCGTAGCAACGCACTCCGATTCGTACGCGATCTCTGTCGATACCTTCGGCAAACTAAACTGGTCCGGTAATGAGATCGACGGCGACCACCTGATCTGCCTCGTCAGCGAGGCAGCGCCGGCGGAGTACATCACCATGCTGCGCGAGAAGTCGATCTCATTTATCGTCTCTGGCAAGGACGCTGTTGACTTGCAGCACGCGATGCAGGTCCTTGCGGAGGCCTTCGGAATCCACACTCTGCTCCTTGAAGGCGGCGGACACATCAACGGTGCGTTTATGGATCTCGGGCTCGTTGACGAAATCAGCCTTCTGCTCGTGCCCGGCGTAGACGGACGGGAGGGCGTTCCCGCACTCTTCGACGGAAGCTGTCTTCCAAACAAAACGGCTGTTCCGCTCAAGTTGAAGTCCGTCGAGAAACGCAAGAATGACGCTCTCTGGATTCGTTATGACGTACTGCATCGCTGAGGAAAAGTCTCGATAGTAATTTGGAGCTGCACAATGATCCACCAATTTTTCGAGTAGCACGGCAGGGCGCATCGTCACAGTGGCACAAAGCTATAGCCACCGACATCCATGTCCAGTAGCCTAGACCGCAACGAACACACGCACCAATGAACCTGGAGAATCTATGGGTCACGACGAAGAAATCTCAAAACCACGGACTTCGCTCGAAAAGCTAAGTCGTCGCTCTTTCTTATCGCGTGCCGGCGCAGTGGGTGTAGCCTCTGCGGCCGCCACTATCGGGGCTCCAATCGCTGCGGCAGCCGTTCTGCAGGAACCCGTTATTGACGGCGCAGCGAAAGCTTCCGACATTCCTGGAACGATTCCGATCACGCTGCGCGTCAATGGTGTGAGCCACAAGATCCAGATCGACTCTCGGGCGACTGTTCTTGACACGTTGCGCGAAACGCTGCAGATGACCGGTACTAAAAAGGGATGCGACCACGGTCAGTGTGGTGCCTGCACAATCCATCTGGATGGCAAGCGCGCGAATAGCTGTCTCCTCTTTGCGGCGATGCAGCAGGGCAAAGAGATCACCACGATTGAAGGCCTGGGAACACCGGAGAAAATGCATCCCATGCAGGCCGCGTTCGTGGAGCACGACGGCTACCAGTGTGGCTACTGCACCAGCGGCCAGATCATGTCGGCCACTGCGATGCTGCGTGAGCCGTGTGGACCCGAGGACAAGGACGTACAGGAAGCTCTTAGCGGCAACATCTGCCGTTGTGGCGCATACCCAAACATCGTGGCAGCCGTGCAGGCATGCCGCCGCATTGGAACAATATAGGAGTCAACCATGCAGCCATTCGAACTCATTACCGTAACGACTGTGCCGGATGCCGTCAAGGCGCAGGCACCGTCAACTACGGCGCAGCAGGGCGCACCGATCCGCTATATCGCTGGCGGAACAAACCTCGTCGACGCCATGAAACTGAACGTAGAAACGCCCCGCCAGCTTGTCGATATCAACGGTCTGTCGCTCGATAAGGTCGAACGCATGCCGGACGGGTCGATGAGAATTGGAGCGCTGGCACGGAACAGCGAAGTTGCCTACGATGCCGGCGTAAAGGAACACTATCCCGTGCTCTCGGAGGCCATCCTTTCCGGCGCTTCGACGCAACTCAGGAACGTGGCTTCCACCGCTGGCAATCTCCTGCAGAAAACACGCTGCGTCTACTATCGCG
>CAZZZQ010000085.1:6857-9801 GCA_964658405.1 uncultured Sphingomonas sp. | reverse complement strand
GGGTGGCCTTGACCAGTTGCCATGCCGGGTGTTCCGCGAAGACCTTCCGCAGGGTCGGATCCTCCTTTTCAAGAATCGCCCGCCAGGCCGCATTGACGCGGTCAAGGTCCTCGCCTGCGGGTTCATTGGGAGCTGGAAAGCCGGCTCGGCCCAACATGATCAAGACAGGCACAGGGCCGGTCGCGTTTGAAGGGGTAACAAGGGTCATGTGGATCTTGACGCTGACTCCCGGATAGGTCGTGTTATCGACAGTTCCAACAAGGTCTTTCGCAAGAACGCGATTGAATCCGATCATCTCGTGATCCGCTGCCGTGACGGCCCACGTCACCTTTGGCACATGCTGGGGAATGCGGCCGTATACGTGGTCCTGGTAGAGATCGATCAGTTCGGGCCGACGCTTGTTCCACCACTCCTGCGGCGTGGTCACCTTCTGGCCGTCCCTCATCGTCAGGGGATCTGGAAGTTTGGGATAGGGATTGGCCTTCGACTCATCATAGTTCGCGTGGTTGGGGGCGTGTTCATCACCGCTGGGACCGGGTCGAAGAGCCTTGATCCCAAGCTGGTCCATCATGTTCTGGCGATCCTGGTCCGCCGTCAGGGTGGCCGGCGCGGCGACGTCTACGCGTTGGCCGCGGATGGCCAGTGGAAAGAGGCAGAAAAGTAAGGCTGTCAATGACTTCAGGAATGGACGCACTTGAACTCCCCCGGGGGTGCTATTCTTTCTGCGCTTCATAAAGCGATTTAGTGAAGGCGAATCATGCTAACGCCTTCGATGTGGAGGATGCACTGAAAATCTCTGGGGTTTTGATAGCTCTTACCACTCTCGCCGCCTGCGCGGTGGCAGCCTCTGCCCAGCAAACCGCACCGGTGTGGGTCGCAAGCTGGGGAGCTTCGCAGCAGGTTCCCGAGCAGCAGAACGCTTTGTCTGCCGATGATCTGCGCGATGCCACGATCCGCCAGATCGTTCACCTCTCCACAGGCGGAGCGGCCATTCGCGTCCATCTGTCGAATGCATTTGGCGCCACGGCTCTGCACATCACGGCGGCGCACGTTGCGCGGCCCTTATCGCCATCCTCGTCTTCGATCGACGCGACGAGCGATCGTGAGCTGACCTTCTCAGGAAGTCGCGACGTGACCATCCCGCCCGGCGCGGAGTTCTTATCCGATCCGCTCAGCACCCCCGTCGCCGCCCGCTCCGACCTGGCCATCACGTTTCACCTGGATTCGGCACCGTCCGTGCAGACGGGGCATCCCGGATCGCGGGCCACCTCCTACGTCGTCCACGGAGACCTTGTCGATGCGCCAGTTCTCCAGGGTGCCAAGCAGGTGGAGCACTGGTACCAGATCTCAGCCGTTGACGTCTCGGGTCGCCCAGGTGCTGCCTCCATCGTCGCTCTCGGCGACTCGATCACGGATGGCCACGGTGCAACGGTTAACGGAAACGATCGATGGACGGATGTCCTCGCCGCGCGACTCCAGGCCTCTGCGGCTACACGCAATCTTGGTGTCGCGAATCGGGGCATCGGAGGGAACCACCTCCTGACGGACGGGCTGGGGCCGAACGCTCTTGCACGCTTCGATCGCGACGTCCTTGCGACCGCGCGTGTTCGCTGGGTCATTGTCTTTGAAGGGGTCAACGACCTGGGCGGCCTGGCGCGGACCCACGAGGTCACCCCGGCCGAGCACTCAGCACTGGTGCATCAGGTCCTTGCGGCCTATGAGCAGCTCATCATGCGCTCCCATGCTCAGGGGCTCCGAGTCTTTGGAGCGACCATCACACCCTACGTCGGGTCGGACTACTATCATCCCGGTCCCTTGAGTGAGAGCGACAGGCGGGCCGTGAACATCTGGATCCGCACCCCGGGCCACTTCGATGCGGTGATCGACTTTGACCAGGTCGTTCGCGACCCTCAGCATCCTGAGCGGCTTCTGCCTGCCTTCGACTGCGGAGACCACCTGCACCCATCGCCCGCAGGCTATCGCGCGATGGGCGAGTCTATTCCCGTCGGCCTCTTCAAATGACGAGGATCAAGGCATGATTGCCCCTGCCTTGATCCATTCTTCGACGAGCTTGATATCAGCGTCGGACAGTTTGTCTCCCTTGGGAGGCATATCTTTGGGGTCGTCTTTCGGCCCCTCATGCCGAATCAACTTGATCAGTAAAGAGTTCGCGGGATCGCCCGGAACCACCACCGCGCCGTCGTGACCGCCCTTCAGGAGAGCCTCCCGTGTGTCCATGTTGAGGCCGCCACGGTGGTTGGCGCCTCCGTGACAGCGGGCGCAACTGGCATCGAAGATTGGTTTCACACGCGTGGTGTAGAACTCTGCCTTCGCAGGATCCTCGCCGGCATGAACGGCGTTCCCGGTCCACAGAACTGAAGCGGTGATTACGAGGGCAAAACTTGCGGTGAACAGTCGCATGATATCTCCGTGTCGAAGTTGCTGGCGGGGCAATAGCTCATCTCAAGGCTTGGTCTGATCCCACATGTGTCCAAGCTGGTACTGTTGAACCCTGTCAAACGTAGACTGCGTTTTGTCCGTCATCCGAAACGAGGCGCCCACTGGCCAGAGCGAGAAGTCGCGATAAGCCACGCGCTTCGGCGTGCCATGTAATGCTTCAAGCGCAACCTGCATCTCGAGCAGGGTTCCGCGTGACAACGACAGTTCATGCTCGTCCGGCTGATAGAGAGTTCCTACGGGATAGTCGAGAAAAGGTGTGCGCGACTGTTCAATGTGGCAGCCCAGAATATGCGCAATCGGCTTGTCCACGGTAAACCGAACGAGGCGCGCGTGGCTCAGGGTAAAGGCGTCGAGATCCCGAATGTAAATCCGGCCGGGATAGACGCTGTCTCCTGTGAGCAGAATCGCGGTCTGACGATCATAGAGCGCGACACTGACGAGGTCGTGACCGGGAATCGGAATGGCATCGAGGACGCGATCACCC
>CAZZZQ010000085.1:0-6847 GCA_964658405.1 uncultured Sphingomonas sp. | reverse complement strand
CACCCAGATCAATGGATCCCAGATCCTCTGGCCAGTGTGCGATTTTATAGATTGCCCTGGTTGGCTCGACCGCAGCTGCGACGAATGTAATCGGCATCGCAGGGTCCTTCAACTCCTGAATGGCAGCATCCCCGGCAACGTGGTCGCTGTGCGAGTGAGAGTGAACGACGACGATCGGGATAGAGCTGCGCTGATTCCGAGTGAGCCATTGATGAACGACATGTTGAAGGGTCGGCGCCAGGTCTCCTTTGCGTGAACCCGTGTCGTACAGCAGTGCACGCTCTTTCCCGAAGAGAAGATATACAAATGGCTTCTCGTAGTCACTGCATCCGCTTTGTCGAAGGATGAAGAGGTCCGGGTTATATTCGTGCACCTGCCACGCGGGCATCTCCATACACTTCGGACCACCCGAAAGCCATGTGAGCGGAAGGGTTCCCGGGCGAACGGTGCCGCCATCGGGCTGAGCAAACTGTGCCTGGAGAGATGCGGATAGGGCCAGGCAAGCGAGAACGTAGCGGCAGAGCTTCTTCAAAAGATTGGTCCTTTTATGGCGATCCACCAGCTCCTTCAACAGCAGAGGACTGGCAGGCGCGCTTGTTCGCTGGGTGATACCTATGGTGTACCACATCACCTCCGGGTTCTTGTGGAGGCATATCCGCCCCGGCCATGCCTCTAAAAGCACCGTATTCATTGGGCCTGGACCAGGAGGGTGCGAAATCTGGCGGAGGAGCAAGCATCCATCCACGCTTTCTCTCTATGCCATCCATAGGCATTCACTTGGGCGCCGGGATTCGGTCTTCGTTCGCGCTATGCTCAGACCATCAATCGAAAAACAAGCTACTGGACACATGCGATTTTGCATATCTGTGCAGGACCGAGAACAGACTCTCGCCTGAGATTGCACGCGCCT
Source organism: uncultured Sphingomonas sp. (assembly GCA_964658405.1). GTDB lineage: Bacteria > Acidobacteriota > Terriglobia > Terriglobales > Acidobacteriaceae > Edaphobacter. The sequence goes on along the minus strand of CAZZZQ010000085.1, from coordinate 5,937 downwards.
GTACCTATCTTTGGAGGATCTATATGCAGAGTCATTTCTTTGGCGTCCGTAGTCGTTTTCTGACGTACCTCCTGCTCTTTCTGGCAGCCTGTTCGCCGATCTACGCCCAGGGCAACACGACCGGCCTTAGCGGAACGGTCGTTGACCCTTCGGGAGCTTTCCTGAATAACGTAACTGTGTCGATCACGAATCCAGCAACGGGCGCGATGCAGTCGACGACCACGAAAGCCAAGGGCGACTACAGCTTCTCGCAGCTGATGCCCGGCTCCTATGAGGTGCGGGTCGTTGGTACGGGCTTCGCAGAACAGATTCAGACGGTGAAACTGCTGATCGCGACCCCGGTGAAGTTGAACTTCAATCTGACCGTCGGCACGACTGAGGTTGTGAACGTCGAGGTAAGCCTCGCTGCGATCAACTCGACGGATGGAACGCTAGGCAAGGCCTTTGACCGTTCCCAGGTCGCGAATCTCCCGTATCTCGCCAACAACATCACCTATTTGCTTTCGCTTCAGCCGGGCGTGCTCGCACTTGACGGCGGAGCACAGACTGGCGGGCTCAACACCGACGCGCGGACCGGCATCGTCAACGGTGCGCGGCAGGATCAGACCAACATCACGCTGGACGGTGTCGACAACAATGACACGACCAATGGATATGCATTCAACGGCGCTCTCCGTGCGACCCGCGACTCGGTTGAAGAGTTTCGCGTGACGACCACAAATGGCGGTGCTGATTCCGGTCGCTCATCCGGCGGCCAGGTCTCCTTGCTGACACGTAGCGGCACGAACGCCTTCCACGGAAGCGCTTATGAGTTCTATCGTGGCGGCGTTGGGCTGCAGAACAACTGGTACCTGAAGCAGACGCAACTCGCTTCCTCAAAGCCGAATATTCCGGCCAAGGTTCTTCAGCATACCTACGGCGGATCGTTCGGCGCACCGATCATGAAGGACAAGCTCTTCTTCTTCGGAGCGTATGAAGGGTTCAAACAGGCAAGCAGCCTGGTGGTAAGCCAGACGGTGCCTTCGATCGTAGGCGGTGGCGGCCTGGTGACGGGTAATGTCACCTACGGCGCATGTCCTTCAGCGGCTGCTTGTACAACTCCTTCAAGTTACAAGACCCTGACCCCGGCAGATATCGCACAGATGGACACCAAGTGCACGGCGAACGGAAGCTGCCCGAACGGACCTGGAACCAACGCCGCTGCAATTGCCTACTTCAAAACATTTCCCATCGCCAACACTCCCGGCACAAGCACGACGGCAGATGGATACAACACGGGAATCTACTCGTTTACCTCGCCGGTGCCTTTGCATCAAATCACGAATATTGCCAAGCTGGACTACAACATCACGTCAAAGCAGAGTGTCTTCGTTCGCGCGAATCTGCAAAGCGATAACCAGGCGACGTCGCTCCAGTTTCCCGGGCTGCCGGCCGCCTCCACGATCTTCAGCAACAACAAGGGCATCGCTGCTGGTTACATCTGGAGCATCAGTCCCAGCATCAGCAACAACCTGCGCTACGGCTTTATCCGCCAGGGTGCGGCTACGCGAGGAACTGGAAGCCAGCCCTATGTGTCCTTCAGTGCAATAAGCACGATCACTGCGACAACGACCTCGAACATCTACATCATCAGCACCCATAACTTTGCCGATGACCTCACCTGGACCAAGGGCCGCCACACCTTTCAGTTCGGCTTCAACGACCGCCTGCTCTATAACAGCCGCTACTTCGATTCGCCACTGCTTTCGAACGCGAGCGTGAGCACAAACCTCCTCGCCTCGGCCGCAATCGCCGGCACGGGTGGAAGCTTCGATGCAGGCGCATACAAGTGTCCGAACTGTGCGCCGGTCGCATCCAGTTTCAAGACCTACTACAACAACTCGATCATCGCCAATGCCGGCATTATCGAAAACGGAAGCGCGGGCACGGAGTACCTGGTGAAAAACGGCTCCCTTACGCCCGCGGGCGCAGGCGTCGTCCCGACTCACGTCTATAAGAACTGGGAGCAGGAGTATTACTTCCAGGATCAATGGAAGGCAACGCCCAATCTGACGATTACAGCGGGTCTTCGTTACGCGTATCTCGGCGTGCCCTATGAGAAGAATGGGCAGCAGATCGCCCCTGTGGTCAATCTGAACTCTTTCCTCCAGAGCAGGGCTGCCGCGGCGGCTGCTGGCAGTACCTACAACACGCGGGTGTCCTTCCAGGCCTCTGGCGCTGCCAATAATGCGCCGAACTTCTGGACCGCGCAGAAGGCGAACTTTGCTCCGAGAATCGCATTCGCCTACGCCACCTCTGACAATCGCACGTCGATTCATGGCGGCTTCGCCATCGCCTACGACCACATGGGCGAAGGAGTGATCGATCAATATGAGTCGACCTCCAGCTCACTTCTTTCTCTCTCAAAGACCAGCTCCTTCTCCTATAAGTACATCGACACGAACCCCCGCTTTACCGGCTACCATAACGTTCCTTTGGGCACGGTCACAGTTGCAACGCTGCCCCTTCCCTATACGCCTGCGGACAACGCCTTCAGCTTCCTGCGGAGCATCAACTCGAATCTGAAGACGCCCTATGCTGAGACCTTCAATCTGGCTGTCCAGCATGAGGTCACCCACGGGATGATCGTCACGGCGGCCTACGTCGGACGATTGGGCCGGCATGTCGTCGCAAACCTGGACGTCGCACAGCCCACCAACCTGCTCGATCCTGTGAGTGGTCAAACCTACTACCAGGCGGCAACGGCCTTCGACAAGATGATTGATTCGGGAATCCCGGCGTCGAACGTTCCGGACAGCGGCTACTTCCATAACATGTTCCCGAACGCCAGCTACAAGGGCTACAAGGGTGCGCAGGCCTATTACGCGTATCTCGCCGCAGGCGATCGTGGCAACGAAACCGATCCGCTCTTCAACTGGGATACAGATCCGACTGCATCGCCCGCGAATCAGAGCTTCCGATTCTTCTACCCTCAGACATCATCGATCTACGCGCAATCGACGGTCGCATCGAGCAACTATCATGCGCTTCAACTCTCCATGCGTCATGTCGTGAAATACGGATTGGAATACGACGTAAACTACACCTTTTCGAAGTCGATGGACCAGGGTTCCTCGCCGGAGCGCAGCTTCGCAAATCTGCTCCACAACTCCTACGACCCGGCAGGCGATTATGCTGTGTCTGACTTCGATGCAAGGCATAATGTGACGGCCAACTACAATCTCGGCCTCCCATTTGGTCGCGGACGGTCCTACCTCAACACGGGCAATCGCCTGGTTGAAGGTCTGATCGGCGGCTGGCAGCTGAACGGCGTCGTTCACTTCAGCACCGGCTTCCCCTTCAGCGCGATTGCAAGCAACACGTACGGCACCAACTTCGACAGCTCAAGCTACATGGTGAAGACTGCGAAGATCCCGACCGGCGGTCATCGCTACGTAAACGGAGGCCAGACAGCATTGAATGGACTGACGGGTGCACAGGCAATTGCGAATCTTCGCTATGCCTATGCGGGTGAGGTGGGACGTCGCAATGACTTCCGCGCAGACGGCTACTTCTCCATGGACGATGGTTTGTCGAAGTCGTTCAGGACCTTCCGGGAGCAGGCGTTCAAGATCTCTGTCGAGGTCTTCAACGTCACCGGGTCCCCACGATTCAACAATGTGAATACCAATGGAACGAGCACCAACTTTGGTAAGTACAGTGCGTCGACCAGCACGATTCCAGGAAACCTCAACCAGCCAAGACAGATGCAGTTCTCCGGAAAGTACACCTTCTAAATTTCGGGTAAGGTGGACGGCGCTAGACTAGACCGTAAATCACACATGACGATACAGCGAAACGCTACAACGATTGTTTCTCAGGACACACGATCTCCTTCGTGTGTCCTGAGCTTTGTTTAGAAGTCGATTTGAGCGTTGGCAGGCCCGCTCACCTGCAGGAGTAATGATGTCTCAAAGACGGAAGCTGGCTGTATTTCGCATCGTTGCAGGTATGGCCTTGATCGGGTTGTCTGCCGGGCCCTGCGCCGCAGCACAAGAGAAAGCTGCCGCAGAGACAGGTCAGACGGTTCCTCTTTCGAACAAGAAGACCCCGGGCCCCAGCAAGACGACAACGGATAAGACAACGGCCGATCCGGAGGACTTCAAGAGCGATGCTCCAGGGCCGGTTGGGGTAGGGGATCGACATAAGCCGACCGGGAACGAGGATAGTTCCCGGAAGCCCGAAAAGAATGCCTATGACTATGAGCTTCCCGGAAGCGATGGCAAGGGTATTCCTCTCAAGAGCTTCAAGGGGAAGACGATCCTCATCGTCAATCTCGCTCGTAACTCAAGCTATAACACTCAGCTTGCAGGGCTTCAGAAGGTAAGTGATCTTTATAAGGATAGCGGAGTTGTTGTTATCGGCGTGCCCTCGAACGAGTTCGGGGCCGCCGAGCCTGGTACGGAAGCCGAGGTGCAAAAGTCGTACAAGGTTGAAGGTAAAGTCACCTTCCTTGTGACGGCCAAATCCACGCTCACCGGTGATGCGGCCCTCCCTCTCTTTGTCTATCTGACTAAAGGCAAGACTGTCCCGGAGGGTGGCCCCGTCCATTGGAACTACACCAAGTTCATCGTCGATAAGACAGGTAAAGTTGTGGCTCGGTTCAGTTCGGACGTGGCTCCGGACTCGACGGAACTCCTCTCGTCGCTTGACCAGATCCTCGAAGGAACCTTCAAGCCGCGCAAAGTGGGAGCCCCACCGCCGGGTGGTGCAGATGAGGACGGGCCAGAGCCTCCAGGCTAGGAGGCTGCAGTGCCCGTCGACCCTATCGTTTGAGGGTCGCCAGGTAGGCGCGCCATCCGCCTAGCTGTGTGATCTCAAGCGCGTCTTCCGTGGCCGCAGGTTCCACGAGGAAGCCCATCACGAGCATTCCATCCTCCAGTTGGAGCTTGCCGATGGAGAGCGGTTGCGGCACCCCGTCTACAAAGCTTCCAACAGTATCGGACGGGAGCGCCCACACTTCCACCTCGATGCCGGGTCCTTTGTAGCCCGGAACACGTACAAGCCCCGGCTTCGGTGGCGTAGTGTTCTTCAGCGCATAGAAGCGATAGTCCGCGCTCGTCCTGCACCGGCGAATCAGACGCCCGCCACGCTGCGTGAGCTGCCAGTTGAGCGGCTGACCCTCCAGATGCGCTCCGACGACTGCCATAAGAAGCGTGCCATGAGGTGGAAGCGAAACCGGCAGCGGCGTCGTTGACGAAACGGCACGGTCGCTGCCGCCGAGATTCACATTCATCACCCGATGGAAGCGGTCGGCAACGGTGAGCAGGGCACTCTCGGTGAAGGCTTTGCCGATCAGCGACACCCCGAAGGGCAAGCCATCCGGACGCATGCCTGCGGGAACCGCCACCGCTGCAAGATCAAGCAGGTTAACGAAGTTTGTGTAGTGTCCCAGGTGGCTATTGCGTTCCAGAGGTGCGTCCGCGATCTCGGCGATGGTATACGTGCGGGGCGCCGTGGGCAGAAGCATGAAGTCGATCTCTGTCCAGACCTTTGCGCTGATCGCTCTCAACGCTTCAAGCGTGTAAGCCGCTTGAAAGGTGTCTACGGCGCTGTATTTTGTAGCACCGTCGAGGATACCCGCAACGATGGGGTCCATCTGTGCCTTGTGGGCCTGGATAAAATGCGGAATGGCAGCGTAGCGTTCCGCGACCCAGGGGCCCTTGTAGAGGAGTTGTGCCGCCGCCAGGAAGGGGGAGAGATCGATCTCGACTGGCTCTCCTCCGAGCTTGGCGAGTGCGGCGACTGATTCCTGGTAGAGCCCGGGGTTGTGTTCATCGCCAAAGAATTCCAGGGTGGACGCTGCCGGGATGCCAAATCGAAAGCCGGATGCTGCCGCCCATGGCGAGGCCCCGGCCCCGGGACCAGCCAGCCGTGAGTAGGGGTCTTTATCATCGA
>CAZZZQ010000084.1:0-9806 GCA_964658405.1 uncultured Sphingomonas sp. | reverse complement strand
GCCGGCGAGCGCACGGAACGGTACGATGTGCTGCCGCTGCTGGTTGCGACGGACGGGGCCATTCAAGCGCTTGGGATGGACCGCCGCCGCTTACGGCCCAATGTTGTGATCGGTGGCGTTGCGGGGCTGGCGGAGCGGGAGTGGCCGGGCTCCGCGCTGCATGCGGGCGAGGTCGTCATCGATGTGGCACAGCTTCGCATGCGCTGCGTGATGACCACGTTCGATCCTGACACGCTGCAACAGGATCTCGGTGTGCTTCGACGGATTGTGAAGGAGGCGGGCGGCAAGCTGGCGCTCGATTGTGCCGTAGCCAGCCCGGGCGTTCTTCGCGAAGGCGATTCGATTACTCTCTCGTCGAAGAGCACTTAGGTGCGGTGCAGGATTGAGGATGCCCCACCCTACGCGGTGAGGCTGCGAAGGATGGGGCATCCTGGGCCTTCGTGGTGCTACGTCGCCGGGCACTTCGGCTGCCCCTTGGCGGACTTCGGGTTTGATTGGACAGCCCTCCGGTTGCGTGAGAGAGTAGGTCAGTCCCGACTCTTAGAATTCTTTCCTGCAGGATCGCCGGAGTTCGTCTCCCGGGGTGTGTCTGCGCTACGTTGCTGTCATTCGGAGAGGTTCGTCATGAAGGTGCAGCAGAGTTTTCTTTGCCTTGGACTATCCGCACTTCTGGGAGCGGCCTCCGCCTCCCTCTCCGCACAGGCTGTTGCTGCGCCGAATGCCCCGGTGGTGCCGTTTCCGAAGGAGAAGCTGCTGCTGCCGCCTGCGGGGGCGCGGCACTACACCATCAGCTCGACGGCTGGAAAGCACGGCGATATCTGGTCGTGGACGATGCCGGACGGGCATGTGGCCTACCGGATGTCGATGAACCTGCGCGGCTGGATCACGGAAGAGGATGCAGAGGTGACGGCTGGCGCGGGCGGCCGGGTGACGGCGGTCGCCGTGCGCGGTTATAACGACAGCGGCGATGTGACTGAGAACTTCCACGTCGACGCCGGCGGGGTCGCACACTGGAAGACCGTTGTTGATTCCGGCTCCGCACCGTTTGGCAGCAGGAGCTACAGTACGTACGGCGGGCCGTGGCTCGAGCAGGAGAAGGATGTTGAGGCGCTGGTCGCTGCGGGCGACAAGGGGCTCGACCTGCTGCCGGGAGGCCATGCCAGCATCACCATCGGAGCGCCGGTGCAGGTCGAGGGGCCAAAGGGGCCGCTGACGGTCAGGCTTGCGTTTTTGAAGGGGTATGACTTTTCGCCGATCCCGGTGTGGCTCGATCGCGACGATCATCTCTTCGGCGTGGCCGGCGAGATCGCGCTGCTGCCCGAGGGCTACGAAGGCTATGCCGCCAGGCTGAAGGTGCTCCAGGAAGAGGCGACGGACGTGATGGTGCGCGACCTCGCCCACCAGTTTCTGAGTGCGGCGAATCGAACGCCGACGCTGGTCGACCACGTGTTGTTGTTTGACTCGGTCGCGGGGCGGTATGTGCCGGAGCAGGCGGTGCTGATCGCCGATGGGAAGATCGTCGCGATGGGTGCGGCGGGATCGATCAAGGCGCCTGCGAACGCCGTGGTGATCGACGGACAGGGCAAGACGCTGCTGCCGGGGCTGTGGGATGCCCACCAGCATGTGGGCGGGCGCGATCTGAACCTGTTGCAGAATGTTGCCACCGGCATGACCAACTATCGCAGCCCGGGGACGTCGATCGAGGATGCGCTGAGCATCAACAAGCGGCGCGCTGCAGGTGACCTGCTTGCACCCGATGGCAAAATCTCGGTGATTATCGATCAGAAGGGGCCGCTGGCCGCGAATGGCGGGATCACGGTCACGTCTGCGGCGGAGGCGGTTGCGGCGGTCGATCGGATCAGTGCGGCGGGGCTGTGGGGCGCGAAGTTCTACACCTCGATGAACCCGGCATGGATCGCTCCGGCTGCGGCCGAGGCGCACAAGAAGGGCCTTCATGTGCACGGCCATGTGCCGGCGGGGATGCGGCCGCTCGACGCGGTCCGTGCGGGCTATGACGAGGTGACGCACATCAACTTCATCATGATGCAGGCGATGCCGCAGTCGGTGGTCGACAAGTCGAATACGGCGGCTCGCCTCGAAGGCCCGGCGCGGTATGGCAAGGATGTCGATCTCGACAGCCCGGCGATGAAGGCGTTCTACGCGGAGCTGCACGAGCGGCACACCATCGTCGATCCGACGCTGACGGTCTGGGAGCCGATGATGACCTCCGATGGCAGCGCGATTGCGCCTGAGTATGCGGCGTTCGCGGAGATTTCGCCGCCATCGGTGGCACGCAGCTGGAAGACCGGCGGCTACCCGTTGTTCGACGGGCTGACGCGCGAGGACTTCCGCAAAAGTTTCGCCAAGATGGTCGGGCTGGTGGGGAAGCTGCATGAGGCCGGGGTCCCGATCGTCGCGGGAACGGATGGCTCCGGTCTGGAGCTGGTGCGGGAGCTGGAGCTGTACCAGCAGGCCGGGCTGAGCAATGCGGAGGCGCTGCAGACCGCCACCATCATCCCCGCACGCATGACCGGCATGGCGGACCGCGTTGGATCCATTCAGCCGGGCAAGACGGCGGATGTGCTGCTGGTTGATGGGGATGTTTCAGGCAGCCTTGGGAGCCTGCGGCATGTCGATACCGTGTTTCTGGATGGCTACCGGCTTGACGGAGCGGAGCTGCGGAAGGCGAGTGGGCTGACGGGGATGCCCAGGTAGTTCGAGGGTGCTGCCGGTCGTTCGACAACGGTGTGCGTGGTGTTTCGCCAGTGGCAGATTTAGATCCACTGCTCAGTGGCTGATCGGGGTTAGAGGGCTGACCGTGCGTGCGAGAATTTGTAGAGGGATGGAGTCCCACACATTGACCTCAAAGATCGCCGCACTCCTCTTCTCGATAACCCTTTGTGTTCCCGGGCTGGCAGGCCAGCCGGTGAAGGATGCGTTTGTGGTCCTGAGTCCCGACGCAACGGTACGCGCTGAGGTCAGCGTGACCGATGGAGCTTTGACCTATCGCGTAATCGCGGACGGCAAGCAGGTTCTCGGACGATCGAAGCTCGGCCTGAAGACCGATGACACGGAGCTTGGTCAGGACGTGACGCTGGGTGTGGGCCGTATCCACAAGATTGACCAGCAGTATCGTTTCTTCGGCGCTCACAGGCTGGCGACTGACCGTGCAAATGAAGCCGTGATTCCGGCCCGGTCTCATGGCGAATCCTACTTTGTTGATGTGCAGGTCGCGAATGACGGTGTGGGGGTTCGGCTGAGACTGCCTGCGAAGCATGCGCGGAAGGTCCAGGCGGATCGATCCACATGGGCGCTGGCCGGTGACCCCATCGTGTGGGCGGCGGCGCTGGATCCAGCGTATGAAAGCCCCTATCATGCCTCCACGCTGAAGGAGCTGGGGCCCGGGATGTTCGGTCTCCCGCTGACGGCGCGCGTCGGAGATCTGTACGTCACGCTCACCGAGGCAATGGTGAAGGACTATGGCGATCTTGCAGTCAAGCGGGATGCCGAGGGCGTACTGGAGGGCCAGCTCTACGCGGACCCTGAAGGATGGGTCACGGACGACGCTGTGACGCAGCCCTGGCGAGTCACCATCATCGCGCGGAATCTTACCGATCTGGTCAACACGACGCTGGTGGAGAATCTGAATCCTGCAGCAAGCCCGCAGCTGGCCAGCGCCGACTGGATCAAGCCCGGCAGATCAGCATGGCAGTGGCTCGCGAGCGGGGACCCGGTTGAATCGGAGCAGAAGCAGTGGGTCGACTGGACCAGCCAGCTTGGCTTCGAGTACTACCTGATCGACGAGGGCTGGTCGAACTGGAAAAATCCATGGGCGGGGATCGCGTCGGCCAGCGCCTATGGCAAATCTCAGAATGTGAAGATCTGGATCTGGGTCCACAGCCGGGAGGTGACCGATGCAGCCGCGAGGAAAGAGTTGTTCCGCAAGGCCCTTGCAGCGGGCGTTGTGGGGGTCAAGATCGACTTTCCTCCGGCCTGCAATCGCGAGGTCTCCAACTGGTACTACGACGTTGCGAAGGATGCGGCCGCGGTCCATCTTCTGGTTGACTTCCATGGAGCAAACAAGCCAACAGGGATGGACCGTACGTGGCCGAACGTGCTGACGCGAGAGGGTGTGCGTGGCCACGAGTACCAGATCACGCGCTACCAACGCCTGCTGCAGCCTGACCACGACGTTATTCTGCCATTCACCCGCTATATCGCCGGCCCGGGCGACTACACGCCCACCGTATTTACGACCAAGGAGTTGCAGGGCAACACCTGGGGACATGAGCTGGCACAGGCAGTCATCTTTACCTCACCCTACCTGTGCTTTGGCGGGCATCCGCGGGAGTATCTTGCCAACCCGGCACGGGACGTCCTGACTGCGATTCGTCCGACATGGGATGAGACCAGGGTTCTGGAGGGCAGCGAGCCCGGCAAGGTCGTCGCCGAGGCCCGGCGCTCCGGGGACCAGTGGTTTGTGGCGATCATGAACGGGTCTGCTGCCACGAGCATCGATATCCCGATGGACTTTCTTGGGCCGGGACGATGGACGTCGAGTGAGCTTCGAGATACGAAGGATAAGGCCGATGCCTGGGACCGCACCGATGGCACGATCACGCGAGCGGACCATATCAGAGTCAACCTCACTGCGCGCGGTGGCTTCGTGGGATGGATTCGCAGGTAGAAGCACGGTGGTGGGTTCGTTACGAACGCGTTCATGCGGCGGGAGACCGCAGGTCCTTCGACTTCGCTCAGGATGACAGTTTCCTGGAAGGGTATGCCGGGCGGAGTAAGGGTGTAGAACCCATCCTTGCAGTGAGGCTGCGAAGGATGGGGCACCCGGGCTTTTTGCAGTGGGACCGATCGTTACAGCCGGACTGGCTCGACCGGGAACGCCGGGTCTGAGCCGGGGATATGGCCGCCGGGGCGGTTCTTCTGCAGGAAGCGCCGCGTAAGCCACGCGCGGACGGGTTCGTCGTAAAGCTTCAGGCTGGCGTAGCCCATCGTGACCGCTGTGATCCAGAGGAGGATGCCCCAGCCGGTGCGCTCGCCCAGGCCGCGGGGGGTTCGCGCGATCCACGCGCTGTAGATGTAGATGAGCGGGTAGTGGGTCAGGTAGAGCGGATACGAGAGGTCGCCGAGGGTGCGGCAGAGGCGGTTCGAGGTGTCGGTGGCCTTGCGGTTGCCGGCTCCGATCGCGACGACGACGGGGAAGACCACGATGATGCAGAAGGCTTCGTAGAGGCCGTTGATCCAGAGATGGCTGGGGCCGCCGAAGCGGGGGAGCGCGAAGCAGATGACCAGCAGGAGGCTGCTGACGTAGAACGGGCTCGGGACGTGGATACGCCGGCCGGAGCGCATCAGCAGCATGCCTGCGAGGAACGGGAACAGCAGGCGTGCGAAGCCGATGTGCAGCTGCGCCCCGTTGACCGCCCAGCCGCCGATCGCGTCGCCCTCGCCTGTGACCAGCATGTGGATGAGGAAGAGGCCGGCGAGGCCGGTGAGCAGGCCCAGCCAGCGGTTCGAGAGCTTGCGCAGGCCGAGCGCGTAGAGAATGTTGGCGACATACTCGAAGAAGAGCGACCAGCAGGGACCGTTAAGCGGATGCATCTCCTGCCAGCCGCGGATGTCGAACTGGATCGGCAGCGGGAGCAGCGTGAAGCCGAAGGCCATCACGGCGAGCATCTTCCACGCGGGGGTGGCGGCGACGAGCGGAAACGCCGGGCCGCCCTGCAGGTAGAAGAGCGCGGCACCGATGATGCTGCCCAGGACGATCATGGGTTGCAGCCGGATGAGGCGGCGCTTGTAGAACTCCCATTGGCTCATCCGGGGCCAGCGGTCGTCGTACGCGTAGGCGACGACGAAGCCGGAGAGCAGGAAGAAGAAGTCCACCGCCAGGTAGCCGTGGTTGATGATCTGGTCGAAGCGGATGCCGTTGTCGTTCGGCTCGAAGGTATGGAAGGCGACGACGAGCAGGGCGGCGACGCCGCGCAGGCCGTCCAGAACTTCATAGTGGTTCTTCGACTGGGGAGCGTTGAAAAGACTGTTCATGTTGGTGCAAACACTATAGTTCGCACAGGGCCGGGTTGGCCATCCATGAATGTGCAGCCCCCCGCAAGCGTGCGAAGGGCTGCCGGGGTCAGGCTGCCGCTTCGAGCAGTGGTGCGGCTGGGGTTGATGGGGCGAGGCGCATCGGCTGAGGCTTCCAATAGGTGAGCGAGAGCAAGCACCACTCGAACGGGCCGAAGCGGAAGTAACGCAGCCAAAGGGTGCTGAAGGTGAGGTTGAAGATCCACATGGCGCCGACCGCGTAGTAGATCTTGTAGTACTCGACGGCGCCGTACCAGTGCAGCGGCGACCAGACGTAGAGGAACTTCATGGTGAGGCTGGTGAGCAGGTAGTTCGACAGCGCCATCTGGCCGACGTTGCCGACGCGCGCGAGCAAGTCCTTGAAGATGCCGAAGCGGATCAGCAGCAGGATCAGGGCCGCGTTGCCGAGGACCCCGGTCACGCGCGCGATGTCGTACGGGATATAGAGGGCGAGCAGGGTCTTGATGTGGTCGAAGTGGCTGCTCCACGCGATGTAGCAGCCGGCGAAGGTGATCGACCAGGAGATCGTCAGGCAGACGCCGGCGGTGATCGCGTAGAGCTTCGTTGAGCGCTTGAGCGACAGCATCATGCCGAGCCAGTCGCCGGCGAAGGCGGGGTAGCTGTCCGAGGACTCGTACCGGAAGGCGGACGGCGCGTCCGCGAGGAAGCCCTTCACGTAGCCGCGATGGTCGGCGATATCCTTCTGCTCCTTCCTGACGGGGTAGCGCCAGTCCTCTTCGGACTCCTTCTCGGTCGCGAGGGCCCTGGTCTGGTCGTCGGTCAGCGGCGTGTGGGCGAGCTGCGCGGCCTGTGCGCTTACGGCCTGCCTGTGGCTGCGGATGGCCTTCACGGATGGGAGGACGCCCATGACCGCGAGGTCGATGAGGAGAATAATGCCGGCCGCCCACAGGAGCGGTTTGACCTTCAGGTGGCGCAGGGGAAAGAGGAAGAGCAGCGCGGAGGTCGCGTAGGCGTAGAGGATGTCGCCATCCCAGATGAAGTAGCAGTGGATCGCGCCGAAGAGCAGCAGCCAGAGGTTGCGGCGCGTATAGATATCGGCGGTCCGGATGCCTGCCCCGCGGGACTCCGCACGCGCGGTCAGCAGGATGACTCCGGCGCCGAAGAGCAGCGAGAAGAGCCCGCGCATCTTGCCCTCGGCGAAGACCCAGCGGAGGAACCAGACCGTGGTGTTCACCTTCCAGTGCGGTCCGCTGAAGACCGGCTGGATCGTGGACAGCGGAAAGGAGTAGTTATGCCCGAAGGCGAAGGCGGTGATGTTCATGATCAGGATGCCCATCAGGGAGAAGCCCCTGAGGACGTCGATCGAGTTCACGCGCTCAAGCTGCGAGACGGGAGCGGTGGCGCTGAGGGGCGGGCCTGCCAGCTCTTCGCTCGCTGCGAGCGGGAGGGGAGACTGGTCGAGCCTATCGGTGGACACGGCGACAGGAAAGGGGGCTGTGCTCATATGAAACTCCTTGGAGCGCTGACTGAAAGCCCGGTGTTTTTGGATGAGCTGATTGTAACGGATGGGGGAGCTTTTCCTCTCCTGTTGGAGCGGCATGGGCTGAATGTGCGGGGTGAACCGCAGGTCCCTCGGCTTCGCTCAGGATGACAGTTGATGGGCGGGGTGGTTTGGTCAGCTGAGGGATGGGGCCCAAGGGCTTGCGTCGCCTGCCTGAGTTGCTTCGGCAAAGGCTTACTGGGTGACCTGCAGGTTGAGGGTGGCTGTATGGATAAGACCAGTGCTTGGGTCTGTATCGCTTGCAGTCACAGCGATGGTGTAGCTGCCCGGCGGTGTCGCGCCGGGCAGTTTACCGCTGCAAGCTGTCAGGCTCAGACCCAGGCCGCACATCGCAAGGAGGAGGAAGAGCTTGCGATGCACTGGATTCAGGTGTTTGGTGGAGCGGCCGGCGATGTCGCATAGAGCCAGAAACGGGAGGAAGAGGACGGCCCACGAGGAACGTGCTCCGCCGTGCAGACGCCGCCCCGATCTGGTTATGGCTCCGACCTGCTTTCCATATCCGAGCACATCGCTGGTCCCAAGCAGGAGTTTGACGGTCTGAGCACCGTTCGAGAGGGGCTGCGTGGTCGCAGGCGTGAAGCTGCACTGTGCGTGAGCAGGGAGGGACGAACAACTCAGGGTGACAGCACGCGAGAAGCCTCCGGTCGGCGTGATCCTAACGTCGAGGATCTGGTAGTCGCTACTCGGAATCACCAGGGATGATGGAGCAGCCGTCACTATGAAGTTGAAGTCTTGGACGACCTCGGAGATGGTAGCGCTGCTCGACGCAAACGGTCCCGAAGGATTGAAGGTCGCCGTGATCTGGTGGATGCCGGCCGACAGGGTCGTGGTCGCAAACAAGGCGATACCGTTGATAAGGGGCGACGTGCCGAGGATGCTGGCCTGGTCGGCGAAGGTGACCGCTCCGGCAGGAGCCTGGTTGCCCACGCTGGCCACAACCGTCGCAGTCATAGTCACGTTCTGCCCGATCGATGCGGGGTTGGGGGATACATTGAGGCCGAGGCTGGTCGGGATTGCGGTCACGACGAGTGCGAGTGGAGGTGACACGCTGCCCTTAAGGTTCTGGGAGCCACCATAGGTGGCCGTGATGCTGTGCGTTCCGGTCAGCAGGGAGGACGTGCTGAAGGCAGCGACGCCATTCGCGCCTATAGCAGTTGTTCCAAGGGGAAGCGCGCAGTCCTTGAAGGTGACGGTTCCAATGACGGCGACCGCAGCTACCGTACTGGTGATCTTCGCTGTGAACGTCACCGTCTGGCCGGGGGCGACAGGGTTCGGGGTTGCGGTCAGCGAGGTTGTCGTGTCTGCGCCGATCACGATCTCGGTGATGGTGTTCGAGGTGCTGCCGGCATACTCCGTGCTTCCGTTATAGACCGCTTTGATCGGGTAGGTCCCTGCACCAAGCGTGCTGACAATAATAAAGGCGCTTCCGTTGGCTGCGACCGCAGCAGTTGCCAGTGCCTTGCCTCCAGCCATAAACGTCACTGTTCCAGTGGGGAGCGTGAAGGCGGAGCTCACCGTCGCAGTCATCGTGATCGGCTGAAAGGGCTGAGCAGGATTGGGCGTCACGGAGTCAAGAACGATGGTTGTGGAAGGGCCGGTAATGACCTCGGTGATTGCGTTCGAGGTCGAGCCTTCAAAGTTGAAGTCGCCCGCATAGGTCGCCGTGATGATATGCGTTCCAACAAACAGGAACGAAGTGGTGAAGGTGGCGACACTACTTCCATTAATCGGAACGCTCCCGAGGACCGTTGTTCCGTCGAGGAAAGTGAGCAAACCGGTGGGTACGTTGCAGTTGCCCGTCAAGGTTGCGGCTAGCGTCACGGCGGATCTGCCAGGGGTGGGATTGGGCGAGGCTGTCAGCGCGATCGGCGGATGGGGGCGAATCTCATAGACGCCCATGTCGATCGTGCCGCAGACCGTCCGCGCCTTCTGGTCGAGGTCGGCAGGCGGAATCAAGGGAGCACTAACATCCCCGGCCGCAACGACGGGGGAGGATGGCTGCGTGTGGAAGTCGCTTGCTGCGAAATTCAGGAACTGGGGATCAACCGCCAGGTTGCCGGGGCCGAGCGGGCATGAACTTGGAATGACCACGCCGTTGTTGAAGATGTCATTGTGGTGGATGGAAAGTGCACTATTTTGTGAGGCTGGTGAGGTGCACCAGAGGCCTGCGTAGTCCTCATTGGTTACAGTC
>CAZZZQ010000083.1:0-9933 GCA_964658405.1 uncultured Sphingomonas sp. | reverse complement strand
CGTGACTACTGCCTGTACATGGAAGGCAATGGACCGAAGGATCCGCTCTTCCTGCAGATCAAAGAGGAGGTGCGCTCAGCATATGCGCCGTACCTGCCCTCCACGGCTCACGTCTCCATGCACCAGGGACGTCGTGTCGTCGAGGGTGAGCGTGCCATGCAGATCCAGTCGGATCCATTCCTTGGCTGGACGAAGATCAAGGGGCGAGACTACCTGGTGCGGCAGTTGAACGACCACAAGGCATCCATCGATCTCGCCGCACTCAAGGCCGAAGGACTGATGGAATATGCGGGGGTTTGCGGGGAGATGCTTGCACGGGGCCATGCGCGAGGCGGCGACTGTGCCCTGTTCGCCGGATACATCGGCACCTCTGGAAGCTTCGAGGAGGCCATCGCAGCCTTCGCCGTCGCCTATGCCGACCAGACCGAGAAGGACTGGAAGGCGCTCGTTCGCTCGATGAAAAAGTAAAGCTGGCCATCTGAAAAAAGACTCCCGCAAGCCAGATCGGCCTGCGGGAGTTTCAAGGGAGAGACTGCGTTAGAACTCGTAGCGGGCAGCCAGCTGTGCGTCACGAGGAAGGTTAGCCTGGTTGCCGACGGTTCCGAAGTTGCTGTTGCCGAAGGTCGTGTTGATGGTGCCGAACTGCGTGTGATTGGTGACGTTGTAGAGATCCGCCTCGAGGATGAGGTGCGAGGTCTCGAAGTACGGGACGCCGAAGGAGCGACGCAGGCTGAGGTCAAGGTTGTAGTTGCCCGGACCGTAGAGCTTGTATGGAGCGGTGCGCGGAGCATTCGCGAAGACGTATGCCGGGGTCTGAATGAAGGCGCTGCTGTTGATGAAGGACGTGCTTGCCGCGGTTGCAGCGGTGACACCATGACCCCACTCGCCGGTCTTCGCCGGGCCCGTGAAGGCCGGGTTCAGGGTTGGCAGGCAGGTGCTCTGTGCGGGGTTCGTTCCGCAGGTCGCGGCGGTAATGGCGAGCGGTGATCCGGAGTAGACCATCACAATCGTTGAGAGCTTGAATCCACCGAACAGGGCGCGGGTGACCGCTCGATCACCGAACGTTCCTCCCTTGCTGAAGGGCGAGTCAAAGACGCCAGTCCCAACCAGGT
Source organism: uncultured Sphingomonas sp. (assembly GCA_964658405.1). Taxonomy (GTDB): domain Bacteria; phylum Acidobacteriota; class Terriglobia; order Terriglobales; family Acidobacteriaceae; genus Edaphobacter. Next base: position 8,821 of record CAZZZQ010000083.1, on the reverse strand, counting down.
TGTGCGTGCGATTCGCGAGTGAGTCGGAGCGTTCGCCACGGTCCGCCTTCACAGCCTTTCCAGTCTGCGAGTAGGCGGCGGGAATGTCATAGCCGGAGCGGAAGGTTCCGGCATCGTCGATATTGTGTGACCACGTGTAATTGATCATGAAGTTGACGCCGTTCGACGTTCGCTGCGCGAGCGAGGTCTGGATCGCGTGGTAGTTGGAGTTCGCCACAAAGCCGTAGGCGTCGGTGATGCTGTTGTACTGCGCAAAGGGCTTCAACGCCTGGGCCAGACTCTGGCTCTGGTCGAAGTTGCCGTAGGGCAGGGCGATGTTATTTGCGGCCAGAAAATTAGCGGGAAGCTTATTGACGGCCGTGCTGAGGTTTGTGCCGAGCGAGAGGTAGTTAGGGCTAAGCTGATTGATCCATTTGCCGCGAGCCGAAATGCTGTCGGGCTGCAGGAAGTGACCCTGCGATCCGACATAGGTTGCAGTCAGCGTCAGGTCGCGGGTGAAAGCCTGCTGGATGCCCATGCTCCAGTTGACGAACTCCGGTGCACGAGCGCCGAGATAGGGATCGCCGTACGCAACCGTCTGCGGTGCACCGGAGGCAACGGTCTTTCCACCGGCCGTCGTGGTGTAGTAACCCGTCCCGTAGCCTGCGTTGAGGAACGGCGGGAGCGAATACGCGGGGATGCCATTGTCAATGTTGAACGCTGGAAGCGCAGCGCTCGGTGAGACGAAGTTGGGAGTCGCCGCGAAGCCAAGCAAACCGCTTCCCTGCCTCGACGTGGAGCTTCCGCCAACGCCGTTGCCATGCGCGTAGATGATGCCGAAGCTGCCACGAATAATCGTCTCCGGATGAGCGGAATATGCGAAGCCGACACGTGGGCCAAGATTCTTGAAGTAGTTATTGACGTTGGTGCGGCAGTTACAGCTATCCGTTCCATTCCCTGCAAACTGCAGGCCGCCGGCTGTCCCTGTATTTGGATTTGTAAGATTGGGATTCATGAAGGACAGGCGATCATGAACCTCGAGATAGGTTGGGTAGTAGTCCCAACGAAGACCGAGGTTGACCGTCAGCTTCGTCGTCACGCGCCAGTCATCCTGCACGTAGGGCGAGATCGGGCGGAAGCGGGCGCCGGTCTCGACGACCGTGGTGTTCGTGAAGGTTGCAGCATTGACCGCTCCAAGTAAATAGCTGGCATACGGCAGGCCCGTGCCGCTCACCACGCTGGCAGAGGACGTCGTTCCCTTGGCTCCGCTGTAGCAGCTTGTGGACGAGGTAGAAGCGGCATAGCAGGCGACCTGCGCCGAGGCAAACGTGACCTGCAGCGGTGTGCTCCCACCAGTCTGGGGGGTGTAGTTATATTGCAGCCAGGCAATCTGAACGCCGCCCGTGATCGAGTGCTTTCCGATGCTGTAGTTCAGGTTATCGAGCAGCGTGTAAGCATTCGTGGCCTGCGTGTTGCCGGTATACCCGGCCCAGTAGTTCGGCGAATCTGTTCCGCTGAAGCGAACGTTCGGGAAGGCGTTCGCAGCCTGTCCGGCGGGCAACCCGCTGATGCCGAGGGCCTGCGCACCATATGGTCCCTGGCTCAGGTTGAAGCTGGGTCCGAAGTAGCGCGCGAAGCCGTACTTGAACTGGTTCACAAGCTTCGGCGTGAAGGTGTAGTTATCTTCGAAGATAATGACCTTCGTCTTCGGCGCAAACTCCTGCACATCGATATAGGGCACCGGGGACTGGTTGAAGGTCGTACCTGCGTTGCTGCTTGATAGTGTCTGCGAAGCGGGTGCGGTCGTCGACTGGCGCCCCGCGGCAAAGGTGAACGTCATGTTGTGCTTGTCGTTCAGCGTGTAGTCGATCCGCTCGGTAGTGCTGTAGTTATTGAGGCCGGTGTTATAGCCCCCAAGGTAGTTACTTGTTGCATTCTGATTGGTCAGCGGCGGGAGGTACTGCTGCAGGTTTTTAGCTACTGTGGAGAACCTTGAGGCGGGAATCTTGTTCCCTGCGAACTGGGTTCGCTGGCAGTTATTGGTGTTGCCGTTGGGGCAGCTTGCAGGGTCGTAGATGTTGACGCCAAGTGCGCTGAAGTCGCCCTGTGTCTCCGCGGTGGTGGGGTTGGTCTGGTAGGCAAGCTGCGGTCCGCGGGAGTAGCGGTAGCCGTTGTAGTTGCCGAAGAAGAACAGCTTGTTCTTTAGAATCGGGCCGCCGAGCGTAATACCAAATTCATTCTGGTGTTCAACAGGCTTGATCGGCTTTGCGAGCGCAGGCTGATATTTGTTGAAGAAGCCCCACGTATCGAGGACCGTGTTGCGGAAGTACTCGTAGAGCGATCCGTGAAAGCTGTTTGTCCCGGCCTTGGTCGTATAGTTCTGCACACCCTGGCCTTCGTAGATGGCGGAGTAGCCGAGCGTCTGCACCTGCAGCTGGTTGATCGCATCGACCGAGATCGCCGACCAGACGAAACGCGGATCGCCCTCGCCCGCTACCGAGATAAACGGCATGCCGTTGATGTAGATATCGGAGGTTGCACCACGCGCTCCACCGCCGTTGACGACGCCGGAGTTGGTGGTCGCATTGCCATTCGTCTCGTTGAACTGAACGCCCGGCAGAAGGGCGACAAAGTCGGTCGCGCGCCGTGCACCGGCCTGTCCGTAGGCACCCATCTGGATAGGAAGCGCCGCATAGGTCTGCTGCTCAAGCGTCGCGCCAAGCGTGGCGTTGCTGCTCTCGAGCGCCGGGGGTGCGGCGGAGACTGTGACACTCTCGTCCGTCGATCCGACCGTGAGCGCGATGTTTACGTTGGCGATCTCAAGCGAGTTGACGTGGATATTCTCCTGCGTCGTGGTCTGGAAGCCGGTGACCTTGACCGTGATCGTGTAGATATCTGCGTCGAGCGGCGTAAGGTCATACTCCCCGGCGGAGTTCGTGACGCGGGTGATCGCCACGCCGCGCGTCGTAGAGGTCGCGGTCACCGAAGCGTTTGGCACAACCGCGCCAGTGGTGTCCGCGATAACACCTTTGATCTCGCCTTTGCCGGCGAGCTGAGCGAGGAGTGAATTCCCGGGTATCAGGAGTATGGCGACGGCTACGAACAGGTAGGTCATCGAGACAGCGGCTCCGCGTCCGGCACGGAGGGCGGTGGTCAAGCTGGAAAGCATCATCTGAAACCTCATCAATAGGAACGAACGGTGCGAGGCCCACCACTAACGATCCGGTGTGCTCATCTCAAATGGGGACGGAGGTCGGACCACTTGAATCGCGATAGCAAGCTTCCACTTTTTATGAGAGATCTGTCAATAGCTAAAAGTGACGCTTTGATGAGTGACTCATGATTCAATCAGCGCTGTAGATCGGGCATTTAGAGAACTCAGCTCTCGACTCCTGTTCGCTTCAATCTCGGTACGAGCGGAGAGAGTCGACTTTATTGGTTCTACCTTGCGCTGTCATTCGACAACATCCTTCGCTCCTTACTCGAGCTAAGGGGTTGATTCAGACAGGGTTATGAGAGGACCGCTCCTCCCCCAAACGACAAAAAAATCCCTGCCAGCGCTGGTCGCGCGGACAGGGATCGACTTGGCAAATTTCCGATGGCTTAGTGCTGTTGATCGAGCCACTGCTTCAGGTTCGGCTCCTGGCTGGATCGCAGCTGGACGCAGGCGTTGATGCTGTCAATCGACTTGGCCAGCGTGCGGTCTGCACCGTCGACCTTATGGGTTGCGAAGAAGCTCGAGACCTCGTCACGACGCTGATCCGTGCAGAACGATCCGACGGCTGAGACGATGCGTGAGCCGGAGCTTGCCGTCAGCTGCGCATGAACCTTGTCCCAGTTGTTCTGAACATAGGTCCATGCGACGTCCGCCGTCTCGCGCTGACTGAGCAGGACAGCGATCAGGATCCAGCTGCTCTGATTGCGAACCTGGCCGGAGACGGCGTAGTCCAGGGTGCGAGTCACGAGTGCAGGGTCCGTGAACGACGAGAGTGTCCGCAGCGCGTCGGACTGCTGGACGGGATCACGCTCATCCTTACTCTGGGCCATGAACTTGTCGTAGAGTGCGGAGTCCCCGTTCTCTGCTGCAATCTCGATAGCCGCGTTGATCAGGAGCGGGTCGGCAGCTTTACCGCTGATGAAGCTTTGGTCCGTGATCGTCTTTGCCTCAGCAAGGACGGCGGGATCCTTCGCCTCACCAAGGGCGCTGAAGAGCGTCGCCCGCAGGTCGGCGCGATCATAGCTGTCCTTCGAGGAAGGCTTGCCGAGCGCTGCATAGATCGGGCTGAACTGGCTGCGAATGACCGCTGCGAGTCGCGTCCGATCTTCATCGGTCGCAATGCGCGTCTCGATCGCTCCGACCTTGCCGAAGGCGTTCGACATGACCGAGGCGCTCTGGTCCTGACGAATCGCAAGGACGAGGGAGAGGTAGTCGCCCACCGATCCCTGCCCGGCGCGCATCAGTGCCCAGCGATCACCGAGCAGGCCGATTCGCTCGGGCGCGGTCAGCGAGGTCTCCGCGCCGGCGATGATCGCGGCCACCTGGGCAGGTGTATAGGCCGTGCGGTAGTAGCCGGCATCGGAGGCGTCTGCGTAGAGCACGGCGCTGGCCGGAGCCTTCAACGTTGGCGTTTCAGGGGTGAGCAACTCGCAGGCAGCTCCCTTGAAGCAGATTGGAATCGTCCACTTCTGTGCCGTGTTGTTGCTTGCATTCGCAGAGAGGAAGAAGCGGCTCTGCGCTGCCGGCACGGCGCCATCCTTTACCTCGGAGAGGGTGACGAGCGGTACGCCCGGCTGGATGACGAAGCTCTTCATGATCGCATCGACGGGCTTATGGCTGGTCGCTGTCTGCGCTCCCCAGAAGTCCTCCGCCGTGGCGTTGCCATAGAGGTGAGCCTGCAGATAGTTGTGGACACCCTGGCGGAAGACCTCTTCGCCTAGGTAGTTCTCGACCATGCCAAGCACCGCGCCAGCCTTGCCGTAGGCGATGCCGTCGAACATCTCGTTGATCTCAGCCGGGGTGTTGGCCGACGCGCGGATCGTGCGCGTCGTGGGCTGCGAATCGTAGTTCAACGTGCCGTCCTTCGAGTTGGCGCGATCCTCGGCGACGTTCCATTCCGGGTGCCACTTCTCGAGCGGCTTCGAGGACATCCACGTTGCGAAGCCCTCGTTCAGCCAGAGATTATCCCACCACTGCATGGTGACCATATCGCCAAACCACTGGTGCGCCATCTCGTGCGCGACCACGCTCGCAACCTCTTTCTTCGAGGCGATGGAGCCGGTCTTCGAGTCGACGAGGAGGTCGGTCTCGCGGTAGGTGATGCAGCCGAAGTTCTCCATCGCACCCGCCTCAAAGTCCGGGAGGGCGACCATGTCCAGCTTGGGCATGGGGTACTTGATGCCGAAATAGGTGTCGTAATAGTGGAGAACGAACTCGGCAGATTCGACGGCGAACTTGGTGTATTGAATCTTGTCGGGCGTGGAGCAGGCCCGGATCGGCACGCCGTCAGCCTTGCCCGAGGTGCACTTGAAGTCGCCAACCAGGAAGGCTACGAGGTAGGTCGACATCTTCGGGGTAGTCGCAAACTTGAGCGTATGCAGCCCTGCTCCGGCGGGTCGGTCGCTGATCTGGTTCGTGTTCGAGATGACCGTGTCGGCTGCGTTCACGGTGAGCGCGATATCGAAGGTCGCCTTCAACGCAGGCTCGTCGAAGGAGGGAAAGGCGCGACGCGCATCGGTCGACTCGAACTGGGTCACGGCGTAGTTGCGGGCCTTGGTCTTCGAAAGGTAGAAGCCGCGCAGCTTGTCGTTGAGGATGCCGGTGTACTTGATCGCCAGCGAGACCTTCCCGGCCGGAAGCGCCTGGGGGAAGGTAAAGGTCGCCTGCTCCTTCTCCGGGTCGAGCGCGATCTGCGCAGTCTGCGAGCCGCTGGTGACGGAGAGAAACTTAATCTCGATCGCATTCAGGGTAATGGTCGCGCTGGGCGCGTCGAGCGTGAGGTCGATGGTCTCATCCCCGGTGAAGGTAGCCGCCTTCAGGTCCGGTGTCAGGGCGAGGCTGTAGTGCTCCGGGTGGACGCCGCCAGGAAGCCTTTGTGCGTGGAGAGCTGGGATGGAAGAGGCGGCGAGGGCGGCAAGAAGCAGGGTACGACGAAGGGACATGCGGATCCTCAAATCAGTTTTTCAAAGCTGTACCAGCATACGAGAGTTGAATCACGGCTGGCCGCGCCGGGTGCTATTTGATATGTCCAACGCAGAGGCGTGCCGGCCTATACTCGCGGATCACAACATCGGTCATCGGCAGTCCAGCCGCAACGCAGAGCCTCTGCCAGTCTTCCAGGCGGAAGCTGCGCCGGATCGAGACGAGGCCATCGTTCCGCACAAACCGATGAAACGGAAGCACCTTGATCAACAGGCTGAACGCCTTATAGGGAAAGGCCGTGCGATGGAGGTCATTGCTGAACCATCCAAGCTGAGCTGTGGCTTCCATCCAGGCCAGGAAGCGGACCAGCTCTTCGTCCTCAAGATGATGCGTCAGCAACGAGCTCAGAACGACGTCGATCCCGGCTTCGGGCTTGTAGGAGAAGGCATCACCGTGGACCCAGCGGATCCGCATTTCGGCGGGAGTCGCCTCGCGGGCCGCGCGGACCGCGTCGCCGTTGAGATCGACACCGGTCAGATCGACCGCAACTCCGCGCTTTTTTGCCCAGTGATAGATATGGCGAAGACTGTCTCCATAACCGCTTCCTACGTCGACGATTGTGAGCGGAGTGGAGCTCTTCGGTCGGCGCTCCATGAGACTGGAGAGCCACGAGAGTGTAGGACGATGAGCGAAGGTGATCCGATTGACCTTTGCAATATCGCGAAGGCAGGCCCTGAGCTCTTCATAGCTGCAGGGCTCGTCCATCAGCTCCGGCAGTGCTGCCGGAGCGGTGCGGTGAGTCAGATCAGGAACGTACAGCATACCGCTCAGGCGGTGACCGTGGACGCGACGCGCTCCGAATGACCTGAGAGCTCAGAAGCGCGCGCCTCGGCGTAGGCGGCAGCACCGAGCAGGGCGCAGGTATCGTCGAGGATCACGCGGACCGGGATGGACTGGAGGAGCGAAGAGAGACGGCCCTTGTCCAGAAAAGCCTGGGTAAACGCGCCGTTCTGCAGCGTCTTGAGGATCTTCGGAGCGATGCCTCCGCCGAGGTACAGACCTCCGGTGGCAAGCACCTTCAGGGCAATATTTCCCGCCTCTGCGCCGTAGGCAGCGGCGAAGAGCTTCATTGTCTCGAAGCAGATCCAGCTTGAGCCGTCCTCTGCGCAAGTGCCGATAACGGCGTTCGGGTCCTCCGACGCAAGACGATCACGCAGCCATTGCGGCTCGTCAATCTTCTCAACGTCGCGGAGGTATGCGTAGACGTTCTTGATGCCGAGACCGGAGACGACGCGCTCAAAACTGACGCGCCCATTGAGGGTCCGGCGAAGGTGCTGCAGAAGGGCGACCTCGCGGTCCGTTCGAGCGGCAAAGTCGCAATGGCCTCCTTCAGACGGGATCGGCGTGTGACGCTTGCCGTCCCAGATCAGGAGTGCCTCGCCCAGGCCGGTCCCGGCCGCAATCAGACCGCGGTGTCCGATCGCAGCCGAGTCGCCAGCATGCAGGGTGAAGATCTGGTCCGCGTGCAGCTCCGGGATGCCGTAGCCGTTAGCCTCGAGATCGTTAATGAGGAAGATGTGCTCGATCTGCAGCGATTTCTGGAGCTCCCTGGCATCGAGCGTCCACGGCAGATTCGTCAACTTGAGCCGGCCATCGCGAACGGGACCCGGGCAGCCGAAGCATGCCGAGGCGATCTTCTTCTTCGATTCATCGTTGCCAAGGAAGCGCGTGACTACCTCGTCGAGCGAGGCGAACTCATGCGCGGGAAACTTCTGCTCGCGTACCGACTTGAGAACGCCACCGGCGAACTCATAGAGGGCCAGGTGAACCTTCGTACCGCCAACGTCGCCAGCAAGAATCATTTACGAAAGCTCCAGTGTTCCAGTCTTTTCAGTGCTTCCGTCGGTAAAGACCGGTTCTGGGAGCTTAGCTGCTGCAGCCGAATCGAGCAAGAACAAGAGCTTTCCGCTCGCCGGTCGAATCAATTGCGAGGGGTGGGTCTCGGGATCGTACTTGCCCTGGAGTACCTCGTGCAGGACCTCGGTCTTTGCAGCGCCTTCGATCAGAAAGGCCACCTGCCGGCCCTGGTTGATGACAGGCCAGGTCAGCGTGATGCGCCAGGTGTCTTTTTGAGGGACGTGGTTAGCAACGACCAGCCGACCCATCTCGTTCAGCGCCTGGGTATGGGGGAAGAGTGAGGCCGTGTGGCCGTCGTCGCCCATGCCGAGCAATACGAGATCGAAGGTGGGCGTCTCCGCTCCCTCAAGCTTGAAGGTGTTCCGAAGGGTCGATTCATACCGCGATGCGGCGACCTCGGGATCGAGTTCTCCCTCCATGCGGTGGATATGATCGGCAGCCAGCGGAACTTTGGAGAGCATCGCCTCGCTGGTCATGCGAAAGTTCGATTCAGCATCGTCGGGCGGAACGCATCGCTCATCGACCCAGAAGAGGTCGAGCGAGTCCCACGGGATCTGCTTCAAAAAGGGCTGTGCCGGATCGGCAAGCAGGGCGAACATGGCCTTGGGGGTCGACCCGCCGGAGATGGCAATGCGGGCCTTGCCGCGTGACTCAACGGCGGAGAGTGCTGCGCTCGCGAAGAGCTCAGCAGCCGCCATAGCGACGGCTGCCGGGCTCGATGCGACACGATACGTCACGGTGACTGCTCGTGGCATACGGGGTTCCTCGTAATGAAATGACTACAGC
>CAZZZQ010000082.1:0-9946 GCA_964658405.1 uncultured Sphingomonas sp. | reverse complement strand
CGGCATCCCTGCACCGCAGTCCGAGACCTCGGGCATGCAGACGAACTTCAATCCGCCCTACGAGATGGTGAATGAGTTCCGTGTGGAGCGGTCGACCTTCTCGGCACAATACGGTCTCGCACAGGGTGCGGTGACCTACCAGATGGCCTCTGGAACCAATACATTTCATGGCGATGCATTCGAGATCAATCGTAATAATTTCTTTGACGCGAAGGGCTACTTCAACGACGTGACGCCGATCGACAAGGAGAACAACTACGGTTTCACGATCGGCGGGCCTGTACGTATTCCGCATCTCTACAACGGACGTGACCGCACCTTCTTCCATTTCTCGCTCGACTTCACGAAGCAGTCGCACTCAGACACCGACATCGGAACTGTTCCCACAGCGCTTGAGAAGACCGGTGACTTTTCTGACTTCACCGACAGCACTGGGAAGGTCATCCCGATCTACGATCCGACGACCGGCCAGCAGTTTCAGAGTGGTGGTCGCCTGAACGTCATCCCGCAGTCACGCTTCAGTGCGAACTCACGGTCCCTCCTCGCATCCATCCCTGATCCGGATCTTCCTGGCCTGATCGGCAACAAGAAGCCGGTCCCCAACTCACTTCCTAATGTGAATCACACCTTTGGCTTTACGATTGACCACAACATCAACGACAAACAGTCGATCCACTACACGGAGTGGCGGAACTCGCTCTCCAGTGCCGGCTTCGACTACAGCCCGATCGTGAGTCCGACAAACATTCTGCAGAGCCAGAAAAACAATCCCACTCTTGGCTCTGTCTTCCTCGTGAACTACACGAATGCGGTTACACCGAAGCTCGTGATGACCGCCGGAGCCGACTGGATCGGCGAGATCAACAACCAGTTCAACGTCAAGCGCGGCGTGAACTTCGGTGGTGTCCAGACCAATGCACTCTATGACACCTTTCCCAACGTGCAGTTTGACGGATCAAACACTCCGACCTTCTGGGGCGCTGCACAGGGATGGGTTACCTCTATCAATCGGAAGCTGGGAATCGCTGTCGATAATAATTGGCTCTGGAGCCATGGCCGTCACACCTTCAACATTGGTGGAGAGTTCCGTCGCACCTACCAGGACGATAATGAATGCCAGGCCTGCGGAGGTCAGATCAACTTCAGCCAGAAGACAACCGCAAACGGTGCCAACAATACGCTTCTCGGATCGACCGGAAGCTCGTTTGCAAGCTTCCTGCTTGGACAGGTCGACAGCACGCAACGCATCTTTGCCAACGAGTTGAAGCTTCGCAACATGGATTTCTCACCGTACATTCAGGACGATATCAAGTTCACGCCGAAGCTGACTGTCAATGTTGGCCTCCGCTGGGACATCATGCTGCCCTTCACCGAGGTGGGCGACCAGATCGTCTACTTCGATCCGACTCTCAACAATCCCGCCGCAGGCAATCTTCCGGGCGCCGTTCGAAAGTTCGGCAACGGAAATATCAACCGCGCTGATATTCACTTCAAGAACTTCGGCCCTCGGCTCGGCTTCGCCTATGCCGTCAACAATAAAACGGTCGTGCAGGCTGGCTACAGCCTCTCCTACCTGAACGGTGGTGCGTATGAATATGGCACCAGCAAGGTTGCTGTCAGCTATGGCAATCTGCTGCAGGGTCAGTTCTCACGCAACAGCACGAACAGCACGACGCCGGGGTACGGCAGCTGGGACACCAACCCGATTCCCTCACCAGCAGCTGTAGCCTTCAACTCGGGCCTTGGTGTAGGACCGACCGTACGCGCCTTCGATCCCATCAACTCCGGACGTGCACCCTACGTTCAGCAATACAACATCAACGTGCAGCGCTCGCTTCCGTGGAACGTCTTCCTCCAGGCAGCCTACGTGGGCAATCGGACTGTTCATCTCCCGAGCCAACTGAATCCGATCAACCAGCCCAACCCATCCATTCTCTCGCTCGGCTCAGTCCTGCAGAAGCAGGTGAACGATCCGGCAGCTATCGCAGCGGGAGTCAGAACTCCGTATGCAAACTTCACCAATGACTTCCAGAACGGGGCCACCGTAGCGCAGGCACTTGCTCCGTTCCCGCAATATGGACAGGTCTATAACAACTTCGATCTCGAGGGCGCAGCAAACTACAACGCGATGCAGGCCAGTGTGGAGAAGCGGTTCTCGAACGGTCTCTCCTTCCTCACCTCGTACACGCTCTCAAAGAGCATGAGCAACGTGGACAGTGGCTTCACAACCTTCGCTTCTCTTCCTGAGAACAAGTACAACCAGAAGGCGGAGTGGACCGTTGGAGGCAACGATATTCGCAACAATGCGAAGATCAGCGGAACCTACGAGTTGCCCATTGGCCCAGGCAAAGCCTTTGCAAATAACAAGGGTGTCACCGGACAGATTCTCGGAGGATTCCAGGTTGGCTTTATCCTCGCCTACCAGAGCGGGACGCCACTCGGCATCACCGAGAACGACAACCCGCTCGGAACCTCCGGTGGCTTCAATCGTCCCAATGAAGTGTCGGGCGTCAACCGTAAGACGCTCGGGTATCACTTCAACGGACGCGTAGCGCCCACAACCCCATCCTTCACGACCAATGCCTTTGTCTCCACGAGCGGCACGTTCACACTCGGCAATGCAGTCCGCAACTATTCAGAGCTCCGGGCGCCGGCCTTCTACAACGAGAACCTCAATGTAAGGAAGAAGTTTGCGCTTGGAGAGAAGGTCGCACTGATTCTCCAGATGGATTACTTCAATGCATTCAACCGAACGCAGTTCAACGGTCCCGGAACCAATATCGACAATTCGAACTACGGACTGTTGACACCGGGGCAGCAGAACACTCCACGCCAGGGTCAGCTTAGTGGACGAGTGACGTTCTAAAGCACCACCTTTTTCCGAGGGGCCACTCTTTGAGTGGCCCTTTTTTTCATCCTTGCGTCATGTTCTTATACTTGAGTCATGTCTATGCGAACCGCCACAGCACTGTTTGGATTGATGATCGGACTGCCGGCTATCGCTGCGGCACAAGACCCCTCGCCACGGGTGCTGGAGCTCTACGAGCGTGCACGCGCAGAGCAGGCCAGCGGGGCCGATGACGCAGCAGTCGCGGACTACGTGGAGATCATCCGACTGTCGCCGAAGCTGGCCGCAGCCTATAACAATCTTGGCCGCCTGTACTACAACACCGGGCATTACAACGAAGCTATTCCCGTACTGCAGCGAGGGCTCCGCATCGATCCTTCCATGCATCCAGCGGAGGCGATGCTCGGCAGCTGCTACTACCAGATCGGACAATACGACAAGGCAGATGCGCTGCTGCAGTCGGCGGTTCGCGCAATGCCGGACGATCGCTTCGTTCGCCTCACGCTCGTCCGCACGCTCATCCGCCTCGGACGTTCCGACGATGCCATCCGCCAGCTCCAGATGCTGGCGACAAAGGATCCGAAGGATCAGGAAGCCTGGTACATGCTCGGGAAGCTCCAGCTCCAGCTCTCACAGGAGGCATTCGCGCGTGTCCATGCCATCGACCCCGATGCCCCGCTGGCCCATGAGCTGTCGGGCGAGATCATGGAGAGCATGAAGAATACGCCGGGGGCCATCGCTGAATACAAGAAGGCGGTTGCCGCCTCCCCGACCGATACCGGAGCGCTCGAGCACCTTGCCGATGCCTACTGGCACAGCGGAGCATGGCCACAGGCACGCGAGGGATTCGTCGCCTATCTCAAGCAGGACCCTGCAAACTGCTTCGCGCATTGGAAGCTGGCAAACACGCTTGATGAACTCGGCGAGTCCGCAGACGAGGCTCTCGCTCAGACCGACATCGCTCTGAAGACTTGTCCAGCCCTCGCACAGGCTAGGGTCGAGCGAGCACGGATTCTGCTGCGCCTGGGCCGTGCGCCCGATGCCCTGCCAGAGCTTCTGCTTGCCGAGAAGAGCGCGCCGGACGAATCATCCATTCAAAGTCTGCTGGCTAGAACGTACAAGGCGCTCGGCGACACGCAGCATGCTACCGAGGCCAATGCCAAGTTTCAGAGACTGCAACAAGCTGAACATACTGCCGCGGAGACTCACGCTGCTGACGTTCTAGGTGCGAATCCGTAACTACGGCGTGTCTCCTGTGCAACCGCACGAAGCGCGAATAATGAGTCGCGTCGGAAGGCGAAGCGGGTCACGGTTAATCTGTACTACACCCTCAACTGGTTGCTGCATGCGCTGAAAAAGAAGATCCGCCGCACTCCGCCCGAGATCGTCCACTGGTTGCTGCACGACGCTGATCGGTGGCGTCAACGTATCAGCGAGGTCAAAATCGTCGAAGCTCAACACCGCGACCTGGTCGGGGATTTTGAGCTGCAGCTTTCGAAGAGCCTCCCACGTATAGCGCGCGGTGAGGTTATTTGCTGTGAATACAGCGATCGCCTTGCGGGATGATCGGACGTGGCGCTTCAAACAGGCTTCAGCATCCTGCGACGACTCCACGACCTCGATATGCGGGACGAGGCCGGCATGCTGCATTGCCTGCGTGTAGCCACGCACTCGTTCGCCGATCGTGTACAGATCTGGTTTCACGAGTATGCAGAGGACGGTTCGATAACCGTGGGCAAGGAGATGCTCCGTAGCGGCTCTTGCGCCCTCGCAGTTTTCACTCATCACCGACGGGAGATTCGCCTTCTGAAGCGGACGATCCAGACCCACTACAGGAATCGCAAGCTGGGACAGCTCTTTATGGAGCCGGGGATTGCGAACGTTGGCGGAAGAGAGGATCAGGCCATCGATCCGATGGTTTAGAAGCTCCTGCAGATTTTCAAATTCGAGCACAGGATCGTCATGGGATGCCATCACGATCAGCAGGGACCCATGCTCCCTGGCTACGATCTCAACCGCTTCCGCGCAGCGCGAGAAGAACATGTCCGAGATACTCGGGACGATCATGCCGATCATGCCGGAGGACGCGCCCTTCAGGCTCCGGGCAATTCTGTTCGGACGATACTTCAGCTCCTCGATCGCACGATTAATCCTCTGAACTTTGTCCTCGCTGACATTGCTGTGACCGTTCAGAACTCGTGATACAGTCGCGTTTCCGACTCCTGCCAGGCGTGCTACGTCACTTAGTTTCGGCATGGAGACTAGCCGCTTTTTCATACTTACTCCGTAGTCAATCGCGCGGTCTGATTCGTACTACAACCTTATCTCTAAGATAGTCTCTCAGGGGAGTTGCCACGGCCTTGCTTCCTCTTTACGGTTCGAAAGAGGCGACCCTGCGTTTACCCATAAGTTTAGTCGTTCAAGCTAAAATGGCCGCGTGAGCTGAATCCATGGATCATCAGGCTGAAGCCACTCGAGTGGAGTACCTGCTAAGGCTCCACGATGAGGCGTTGCATCGTATTTATCCAGAAAGCGCAACGCCGTCCATAACAGCGGAAAGTCATTGAGAGAGAGTGGATCATGAGAGTAGATTCATCGGGAACGATCACAGCCGGACACGTTCTCGAAAGTGACCACTCTATCTTCAACGAGCTGAAGACTCATGCTCCCGGTCCGGAGGGTTCCCTTCCCATCACGCCGGAGATGCTGCTCAACCAACCCTCTGGAAACCTCTTCGGACTTTCGCAGAACTCCGGCATGGGCTGGGAGCCTGCACGGCTGCTGGACCCCGAGTTTCTTATCCTCAGCACGCACGGCGGAATGCGAGCGCAGGACGGTACACCCATCGCACTCGGCTTCCACACAGGACATTGGGAGGTTGGGCTCCTCGTCGCTGAGACAGCACGCGAGCTGCGCGGACGCCATGCCACCCCCTTCGCCGGGGCCTGCACCGATCCCTGCGACGGCAGGACACAGGGCACCGACGGCATGCTTGACTCGCTTGCCTACCGGAATGATGCAGCGATTGTCCTTCGCAGGCTCATGCGCTCACTGCCTACGCGCCGCGGTGTCATCGGCATCGCAACCTGCGATAAGGGTCTGCCCGCGATGATGATGGCACTCGCATCTTCCGGCGCATTGCCCTCCATCCTCATCCCCGGGGGAGTGACGCTGCTCCCTGAGAACGGTGAGGACGCAGGCAAGGTACAGACCATCGGCGCTCGCTACTCTCAAAACCAGATCACCCTCGAGCACGCCGCCGAGATGGGATGTAAAGCGTGCGCCTCGCCAGGCGGAGGCTGCCAGTTTCTCGGAACCGCCGCCACCGCCCAGGTGGTCGTAGAGGCGATGGGCATGTCGCTTCCCCATTCTGCTCTCGCCCCATCGGGACAACCGGTCTGGCTCGATGCCGCCACCCGCTCCGCAAGGGCCATGCTGAGAATGGCTCAGCTTCGCATGGGCACCCGTGACGTACTCACCGACGCAGCGATCCGCAATGCAATGGTGCTCCACGCAGCCTTCGGCGGCTCGACCAACCTGCTCCTCCATATCCCGGCAATTGCACATGCGGCTGGCTTGAAGCGTCCGACCGCAGAGGACTGGGCGTCCATCAACAGGCAGATTCCCCGACTCGTGGACGCGCTGCCCAATGGACCGAAGGGCTTTGCCACGGTGCAGGTCTTTCTTGCGGGCGGCGTCCCGGAGGTGATGCTCCACCTGCGAAGGGCGGGGCTTCTGGATTGCAGCGTCAAGACAGTCACCGGCGAGTCTCTCCATCAGAACCTCGACTGGTGGGAGCAGAGCGCGCGCCGCCGCCTAATGCGCGAGCGCCTTCAAGCCCTCGACGGAATCGACGCCGACGAGGTCATCATGTCGCCCGATCTCGCCCGCTCGCGGGGGCTCACGGCAACGGTCTGCTTCCCGGTCGGCAACCTGGCTCCAGAAGGCTCCGTCATTAAAAGCACGTCAATCGACGCCTCGCTGATTGACGGAGACAATACGTATCGCCACACTGGTCCGGCGAGAGTCTTCATCACGGAAGCAGCGGCCATTCAAGCGATCAAGCACGGCACAGTCTCCCACGGAGACGTAATCGTCCTGATCTGCGGCGGCCCGGCCGGCTCCGGCATGCAGGAGATCTACCAGGTAACCTCAGCTCTGAAGAATCTCCCGTTCTGCAAACATGTGGCTGTTCTGACTGACGCGCGCTTCAGTGGTGTCTCGACTGGCGCCTGCATCGGTCATATCTCGCCGGAGGCCCTGGCCGGTGGCCCGATCGGCCGTGTCCTCGAGGGCGACCTCATTCAGATTATGGTCGATCGGAGCGGCCTCCACGGCACTGTAGACCTGATCGGCGAAGGCGAGGATCGCTTCCCCCCTGACGAGGGCCGGCGCCGTCTCGCACAGAGACCGTCCCGCAACGATCTCGCGCCCCATCCCGCGATGCCAGACGACACGAGACTTTGGGCTGCGTTGATCCAGGCAAGTGGAGGAGTTTGGGGCGGCTGCGTCTACGACGCTAACGCAATCATCGCCCAGCTTGCGCGAGGCGCATCGGAACAGAACGCAGCTGGCAACTTTGAACCACAGGAGAGTCAGGACCTATGAAACTTCTTCGCACCGCAGAGGGTATTTTCGTCGAAGAGAACGCCCGCTGCTATCGCGTTCCTTCCAACGACTGGGACGAGCTCCTGTGCAGCGCTGACCTGCTGGACCATTTGAGGAAGGCGGTTGAAGGCGAGTTCACCGGAATCGGAACCCCACTTGCCCCCATCGTCGGCCAGGAGGTCTGGGCCGCCGGCGTTACATACTACCGGAGCCGTAACGCCCGGATCGAAGAGAGCAAGGACGCAGGCGGGGGCAGCTTCTATGACCGCGTCTATGCGGCGGAGCGACCTGAGCTCTTCTTCAAGTCGACAGCGCATCGAGTAGCTGGCCCCGGGGGCGCAGTCCGTATCCGCTCCGACGCAACGTGGTCAGTGCCCGAGCCGGAGCTGACGCTCGTCATCAACTCCGTGGGGAAGATCATCGGTTACACCATCGGCAACGATATGAGTTCGCGTGATATCGAGGGCGAAAACCCGCTCTATCTTCCCCAGGCAAAGATCTACGACGGGAGCTGCGCCCTTGGCCCCTGCATCCTGCCGGCGGACAGGGCACTTGAAAAGACCACTGGAATCAGGCTCGAGATCTATCGCGCGGATGCTCTTGTCTTCGCCGGCACGACGACACTGGCGGAGCTCAAACGCGAGCCGCAGCAGCTTGTCGACTACCTCTTCCGTGACAACAGCTTCCCGCACGGTGTCTTCCTGATGACAGGGACCGGCATCGTTCCCGGCGATGACTTCACGCTGGCACGCGGCGATTCGATCCGCATCACGATTGATGGTATCGGCACCCTGGAAAATTACGTCGAGTAGCCGCGCCTACGCCTGTCCGTCGCGCGTAAGCGTCCCATTCACCAACCGCATAATCCGCAGTGGATTTGCCCGCTTCAGCTCAGCCGGGAGTGCGGCGTCGGGAAAGTCCTGCAGGCAAACCGGCCGCGTGAATCGGAAGATCGCCTGGGTCCCGACCGACGTGGAACGTCCATCAGAGGTCGCCGGAAACGGTCCTCCGTGCACCATCGCGTGGCTGACCTCAACGCCGGTCGGGAAGCCATTGAAGAGAATGCGGCCAACCTTCGTTTCCAGCACACGAACCAGCTTCGTAGCTTCGACCAGGTCCTCCGCCGTCCCATGGATGGTGGCAGTCAGGTGTCCGTGCAGCCTCTGCGCCGCACTCAGGAGGTCCTCTTCACCGCCATAGTGAACGAGGAGTGTCGTCGGCCCGAAGACCTCCTCACCAAGTTCAGGATGATCAAGAAAGTCCTTCAACGAAACTCCGAACACCAGTGGGGAGCCGGCGGCCGCACCTTCGCTCGCGACGCCCTGCTGCCCGGCAACGAGCTCAGCGTCTCCGTCAGCTAGACGTTGCTGGACTGCCTTGCTGTACCTCGCAGCGATCCCTTGCGTGAGCATTCCGTGCTGCCCCAGGGTCGCAACACCGGTCTTCAAAGCGTCCACAAAACTCTCGCTCCCGGTCTGCGGCAGGAAGACCACGCCAGGCTTCGTACAAAACTGTCCGGATCCGAGCGTAAACGATCCCTGCAGGCCCTGTGCCAGCGCAACCCCACGCTCGCGCAGCGCACCCGGAAGGATGAACAGCGGATTTGTACTGCCCATCTCGGCAAAGCATGGGATCGGCTCCGGCCGGGCAGCAGCAAGCCGCATCAGCGCTTGTCCGGCAGCCGCTGAACCGGTGAATGCCACGGCTTTGATCGCGGGGTGTTTGACCAGCGACACACCCACCTCGATGCCGGCGTCGAAGAGAAGCGCAAATACTCCGGCAGGAAGCCCGCAGTCAGCGACCGCCTTCCAGATGGCCAATGCGGCAAGTTCACTCGTTCCCGGATGCGCAGGATGAGCCTTGACGATAACGGGATTGCCGGCGGCGAGGGCTGATGCTGTATCTCCACCGGCAACCGAGAATGCCAGCGGAAAGTTACTCGCGCCGAAGATTGCAACCGGCCCGAGAGGCTTGAGCATTGACCGAAGATCAGGCCGGGCCAGCGGCTTTCGATCGGGAAGCGCCTCATCGACCCGCGCATTCACCCACGAGCCTTCTTCCAGCACCTCGGCGAACAGTCGCAGCTGACCCGTCGTCCGGCCCAGTTCCCCTTGCAGCCGAGGGAGCGGAAGACCTGTCTCAGCGTTGGCTCGTTCAACCAGGAGTGGTCCAACGGCTGTCAGTTCCTCGGCTATCTGTCGAAGGAGGGCAGCACGCTCGCCGCCGCCGATCGCAGCAAAGATCGGAAAGGCCTCTTCTGCGAGCCTCGCTGCCCGCTCCAGGTCGTCCTCGGTGGCCGAGTAAAACCCCGGCTCCATCTGAGAACCGTTTGCCGGATTGATGGCGTGGAAGGAACGTCCACTCTTCGTGCAGACCTGCTCACCAACCAGAGACAGACCGCTCATCGTTGATACCTCCGATGCCATGCCGTACCTCGCCTCACAAGAATGAGCCAGACTGTCCCGCTTTGCAAACTTGCGATCGCAAAAA
>CAZZZQ010000081.1:0-10031 GCA_964658405.1 uncultured Sphingomonas sp. | reverse complement strand
GTCGGCGGCGTCGCGTCCATCTCGCTGGTGACGATTCTCAACCGCTACAAGCAGGCAGACGACGAGGCGGGCGGCGACCGCGCACTCTCCGTCGTGCTGAACGCGATGCTCGTGGTGCTCGGGATCGGGATCATCCTCGGCGAGATCTTTGCACCGCTCTACACGCGTCTCGCCTTCCACAACTTTGACCCTGGCCGGGCGGCTCTCTGCACCTCGCTGACCCGCGTTCTGCTCCCCGCGCAGCTCTTCTGGTTCGCCGGCGGAGTCCTCGGATCGAAGCTGCTGGCGCGCAAGATCTTTCTCTACCAGGCGGTCACACCGCTGCTCTACAACATCGGCATCATCGCCGGTGCGGTCTTCCTCTCGGCGCGCTTCGGTGCGTATTCGCTCGCGATCGGCGTGCTGGCCGGAGCCTTCATCGGCTCGCTGGTCATGAACGCAGTCGGAGCCTCGCGCAACGGCTTCCACTACCGCTTCATCGTCAACCTGCGCGATCCCGCCTTCGTCGAATGGCTGAAGATGTCGCTTCCCCTGATGATCGGGGTCTCGCTCGCCATGGCGGACAAGTGGATCCTCGCCTACTTCGCCTCGGGCGATACCGGCGGCATCTCGCGGATGAACGTCGCCAAGACGCTCTTCAACGCGCCCATGGGAATCCTCGGCCAGGCTGCCGGCGCGGCGTCGCTGCCATTCTTCGCCTCGCTCTTCAGCCAGGGCCGCATGGCGGAGTTTGCCGCCGCCGTCAACCGCTCCGCATCACGTGTGATCGCCGTGTCACTGCTCGCGACGGGGTGGATGGTCGCGCTCGCCAGCCCGATCGTCGACCTGATCCGCGGCGGCTCCTTCAGCCATACGGATGCGATCTCGACGGCCAGCTACTTCATCATCTTCGCGCTCTCGATCGCCCTCTGGGCCGCGCAGGGCTTCTACGCCCGCGCCTTCTACGCCGCCGGCGACACCCGCACGCCGGCCATCACAGGCTGGATCGTCACCCTCGTCTCGATCCCGATCTACAGCTTCCTGTTCCACCGGATGGGGATGATCGGCCTGGCCATCGCCTCCGACCTCGGGATCCTGCTGCTGACGCTGACGCTGGCGATCCAGCTCAGCCGCCGCGGTCTTGTCCCGCTCGCCGGCCTGGAGCTGGGCGAGCTGGGCCGTGCCCTGATCGCCGCCTGTGCCGGCTTCGTCGGAGCAGCAGCCTGCGTTCGCACCCTTCACATGCCGCGCGGCCACATGGGCGACGTTCTCCTGATCGGGGCCGGAACCATCGCCTGGGGAGCCCTCTGCTTCGCCGTCCTGACTCTTACCCGGTCAAAGCTTCCCGCACAGATCCTGCGCCGACGCAGCTAGGGCGCTTTCCGCCTACGGCCTGTCATCCTGAGCGAAGACAAAGGACTGCAGCTTCTACTTTGCATCCTCATACTCTTCATGCCAGGCCGTCTGGATGGCCTCAAGCAGACCCTCGTTCGACTTCGCCTTATCCCCTACGAATCCCGGAATCTCCGTCACATAGCGGTGCAGATCGGTAAACCGCACCGTGTACGGGTCGACATTCGGATACTTCTCCTGCAGCTGAATCCCAATCTCTTCTGTATCTGTCCAATCAATCTCGCGTGGCATGGCATCTCCCTAACGGCTAGTCTACCGAGGCTTGCGCCCGCCGTCGAAGGGGCGGACGTTACAGCCTAAGCTGGCGCGCCGCCATCTCTGTCCCTTCGACCCGGGCGCGGATCTTGGCGAAGGCGGTCTCGCGGGCCGTGGACACGTCGTCGCCGAAGGGGGAGAAGCCGCAGTCGTCGGTCGTGCCGAGTTGGTCGAGAGGCAGGAAGGTTGCCGCTTCGAGAACGCGCGCACAGACCTGCTCGGCGGTTTCGATGTGGCGATCGATGGGGTCGATCACGCCGACGAAGACGCGATGGTGCGGCTGCAGGGAGCCGCGGATCAGGCGCAGGACGCGCAGGCGGTCGGGTTCGCTGGCGAGCTGCAGGTAGAAGCGGCCGACGTTCATCTCGAAGAGCGTTGGAAGCAGACCGGCGTAGTCAATGTCGGCGCTGTGGGTCGAGTCGCGGTCGCCGCCCGGGCAGACGTGGACGCCGAGCTTGAGCCGCTCCTCCAGGGTGAAGCGCTCCAGCACGCGGTTGTTGAGCGCGACAAAGCTGCGGAGGAGATCGCCCGACGGATCGAGTTTGAGTGAGAGCCGTGCCTCGGTGAAGTCGATCTGGACCACGGCGGCGCCGGCGTCGAGAGCGCCGCGGATATCGGCTTCGGCCTCGCGTACGAGGTCCTCTTCGAACTCCTCGCGGGTGTAGCCTGCGATGCAGGCCGCCGGGTAGAGCAGGCTGAGTGCCGAGGCGGAGATGACCGCCTGCTTGAGCGGGAGTTTCGTGTAGCTGCGCGCGGCCGTGACGTATCCCGCTGCATGCGCGCCGTAGCGGAAGGGACCCTCGACGAGCCGGGGGAGGCGGCGTTCGTGACCGTCCGCAAAGGGAATCGCCACGCCATCCGCGGCCAAATTTTCGAGGCCGGCGAGGGGGTAGGTGACGAAGCTCGGCTTGGTCTGCTCGCCATCGCTGAGGATCGGCGAGCCCGTCCGCTCGAGGCAGTCGATCGTCTCCTGGAGCGCCCGCTGCTGCATCAGTTCGAACACGGCCGGCTCAAGAGTGCCCGCCGCAAACGAAGCGGCCGCCTCCAGGAGTGCGAGGGGCCGCGGGATGCTGCCAATCATTTCGGTGGGAATCGCCATGGCGAAACCCTACGGGCCTACAGTGGCGCGCACATCCATCGAAAGGATGATCTTTCGAAAGCCGCTGTTTAGGCGCCCGGTCCGTGCGAGGGCTTGCCTTCCTGGACGTAGTTGCGGTTCCACTTGGGAATCTCGACGACGTAGGTGCCGGGCTTCTCGATGACGGCCTGGCAGCCGAGGCGGGAGTTCAACTGGATGTCCGCTGCGGTCTCCATGCGGTCGAGCTCCAGGTCTTCCGGCTCGCTGATACCCTTCGCGCCGTCCTTGATCCAGACATGGCAGGTGGTGCAGGCGCAGACGCCGCCGCAGGCGTGATCGAGGAAGATGTCGTAGTTCTCAGCCACATCGAGGAAGGACATCGGCAGGCCGTGACCCTCGTAGGGGAGCGTGTCGAAGGGGAACTCAACGGTCTTGCCCTCGGGCTGGAAGGTGACGCGAACCATGCCGTCGGCTGCTGGCTGCGACAGGTCTACTGGGGGAAGGGGCTTCTTTTCTGACATAACTTTGGTGGTCCGTTCCGGCGCGAGGCCTGATGCTATTCAAGCGTTACTTGGTGGGATCGTCAAACTGCGCCTTGGCGAAGGGGTGCGGCGCGGAGGGTCCGTCGCCCATCGCCTCGCCGGCGGATTGCATCGTCTGGCCCTTCATGGCGCCCGAAACGGCCGTATCCATCATCAGCTCGGCGAAGCGGCGTGTGGCCTTGTCGAGCCGTTCGATGCCAGTGCGGATGATCCTGTAGTCGCCACCCAGCACCGACGCCTCGAGCTCCGTGATGCCCTGTTCGATCTTCTGGATCTCGTTGCTGGTCAGCTGCTGCCAGGCATCGTGCTTCCGGCCCTTTTTGACCGCGGCCAGGATCGTCTCGGCCTCATTCTTCGCTTCGATTACCTGGCGGTCGCGGATGTCGTCTTCAGCATTATCGAAGGATGCAAGAATCATCGTCTCGACCTGTTCGTCAGTGAGCCCGTAGGTCGGTTTGACCTCGATCTCGGCTTCTTTGCCGCTGCGCTGCTCGCGTGCGGAGACATGGAGGATGCCGTTGGCGTCGATCAGGAACTTCACCTCGATGCGCGGCAGACCGGCGACCATTGGGGGGATGCCCTTCAGGTCAAAGCGGGCGAGCGACCGGCAGTCCTTGGCCAACTCGCGCTCGCCCTGGACGACGTGGATCGCCACATTGGTCTGGCCGTCGACGCCGGTAGTAAAGTGCTCGGTCGCCGAGGCCGGGATCGTCGAGTTGCGCTGGATGATCTTCGCAACCACGCCGCCGAGCGCCTCGATGCCGAGCGAGAGCGGAGTAACGTCGAGCAGCAGCAGGTCCTCGGTGGCAGACGATCCGCCGCTCAGAATCTGAGCCTGGACGGCAGCGCCGAGGGCTACGACCTCGTCGGGGTTCAGATCGATATGCGGGGTCTTGCCGCGCGCTGCGAGGTTGAAGAGGTCGTCCACCAGCACACGGACGGCCGGGATGCGGGTCGATCCGCCGACCAGAACGACCTCGTCGATCTGCTCGGGCGCAAGGCCGGCATCCTTCAGGGCGAGCTTGACCGGGGCTGCGGTCCGCGCGATGACGCCGGCGGTGAGCTGGTCGAACTGTGCACGGGTAATCTCCCGGGCGTAGGGCTTTCCGCTCGGCAAAATCAGGGCGATGCGCGCCGTGTCCGTAGAGGAAAGGGCAATCTTGGCCTCGATGACGGCCTTGCGGATCGCCTGTACGGCCTCGCCATTGCTGCGGAGGTCCTCGCCCAGGTCGCCCGCGATGTCATCGAGCGCGATGGCGATCAGGAGATTGTCGATATCGTCGCCGCCGAGGTGCGTGTCGCCGCCGGTCGCGATGACCTCGAAGATGCCCTCGTGAAGCTTCAGGATCGAGACGTCGAAGGTTCCGCCGCCGAAGTCATAGACCGCGATGACGCCGTCCTTCTGCTTGTCGAGCCCGTAGGCCAGTGCGGCAGCGGTCGGCTCATTCACCAGCCGCAGGACCTCGAGGCCGGCGATGCGGCCCGCATCCTTCGTGGCCTGGCGCTGGGCGTCGTTGAAGTAGGCCGGAACCGTGATGACCGCCTTCGTTACCGGCGCGCCGAAGAAGCGCTCGGCGTTCTTCTTGAGCTGCATCAGGACGTAGGCGGAGATCTCGGGTGGGGTCAGCGTCAGGCCGCCGACATTCAGCTTCAAGGCCTCGTCGGCCTTCTGGCCCTCGGCCAGCTTGAAGGGGAAGAGCTTAAGTTCGGCCTGCACGTCGTCGATGCCACGGCCCATCAGGCGCTTCGCCGAGTAGACGGCGTTGCCGGAGTCGGTTAGCAGCGTGGCGCGGGCTGCGTTGCCGATCGCGACGCCATCATCCGTCCATGCCACGACGGAGGGGACGAGGCGCTCGCCGTCCTCGCCGGGGATCACAACGGGCGTGTCGCCCTGCATGAAGGCGACGAGCGAGTTCGTGGTGCCAAGATCGATGCCGACGACGCGGCTGTTCTGTTCCTCTGCCATTGCTGATTCCTTTACTGGGCTACTCGAGTGCTTCGTTGACGTCGCGGACGAGGTTGCGGAGGTAGCTGCGACGATTCAACAGCGCTACCATGGCGTCCTTCGCCGCGTCTTTTGCGGTTGGATCGTTGGCGTCGGTGGCCGCATCCCACTTATTCCAGAGGGCTTCGAGGTCGGCCTGCGTATCGGCCATCTTGGCGTCGAAGGTCTGCTTGGCAGCGAGCAGGTCCTTGCGAAGCTGGGGATCGTCCTCGCCCATCTTCTTCGCCATGCGCATCTCTTCGAGCTGCATGTTCAGCTCAAAGGCCTCTTCGAGGAGGTCCGGCGGGACGATCTGCTTCTTGGCGACCCCGCTGGTTCGTGCTGCCTCGGTCGCCGCCTTGGACTGCTCCTCAAGCTCAACCCCTTCGAGCGTAAGGAGATACTGGGTCCGCTGAATCGGCTCTTTAAGGGTCCGATAGGCGTCGTTCAGGAGCGATGACTGCGCGAGGGCGGCCTCCTGCTCGGCGACAGGTTTGGCGGCGAAACGGTCAGGATGGAGCTTCCGGCTGAGGACGTAGAACTGCTTCTCAAGCGCCGGAACGTCGAGCGCGAGCTTGCGCGGGAGGGAGAAGAAGGTGAAGAAATCCATAGGAGGGTAGATCAAGATTGCTACGTTGAAAACGACGATCCGCACCCGCAGCTCTTGGTCGAATTGGGGTTGATGAAGTTGAAGCCCTGCCGCATCAATGTCTCCTCAAAGTCGAGGACCATTCCGGCGAGGTAGAGAAAGCTCTTGGGATCGACGAAGATCCGAATCGGCTTTGCCTCGGTCGGATCGTTCGGGGTCTCGATGCCGGCGCCGAAGACGAAGGTGCGGTCGCGGTCGCGGGGTTGTGTGTCGAAGCGGATGTTGTAGCTCAGACCGGAGCAGCCGCCGCCCTGGATGCCGACGCGCAGACCGCCCTGTTCGGGCGATACGCCCTCTTTGGCCATCGCGACGCGAATGCGCTTCAGTGCGTTCTTCGTGATCTCGATCGCCTGCTTGGCACGGGAGGTCTGGCCTTCAGCAACCAGCAGGGTCATTCCGGCGAGCGGATCTTTGGGCGCGGGGGCCGAGGCGCCCGGTGCCGGTGCTCCGATTTGGGTAAACGTAGCCATAGGAATTTGATGCCTTGATGATACTAAGGGCGCAGCAAGGATGACCCTGCTGCGCCCGCTTGAAACGGTTGGATGATGTTGCCTAGTGGGCGGCTACTGCGACGCCTTCGGTCTCGGCAACGTTGTTCTTCTTCTTCCAGTCGCCGATCGCTGCACGGATCGCGTCTTCTGCGAGGACGGAGCAGTGAATCTTGACCGGGGGAAGCGCGAGTTCCTTGACGATGTCGGTGTTCGAGATCGTCAGGGCCTCGGCGATGGTCTTGCCCTTGACCCACTCGGTTGCGAGCGAGCTGGAGGCGATGGCCGAACCGCAGCCGAAGGTCTTGAACTTTGCATCTTCAATGACCTGCGTCTCGGGGTTGACGCGGATCTGGAGGCGCATGACGTCGCCGCACTCCGGTGCGCCTACAAGGCCGGTTCCGACCTCGTCCGAGCCCTTGTCCATCGAGCCCACGTTGCGGGGATTCTCGTAATGATCGACTACCTTATCGCTATATGCCATGTCATTCTCCTTGATGCTTTTGCTGATTCTAAAGAGCTAAATAGTCCAAAACTTAGTGGGCTGCCCACTCGATCTTCGTAAGGTCGATGCCTTCTTTGACCATCTCGTACAGCGGCGACAGCTCGCGAAGCTTCAGAACAACGTCGATGACCTTGTCTGAAACGTAATCCACTTCAGCCTTGGTGTTGAAGCGGCCCAGACCAAAGCGGATCGAGCTGTGCGCGACATCGTCGCCAAGTCCAAGCGCCTTCAGCACATAGCTGGGCTCGAGGGTTGCCGAGGTGCAGGCAGAGCCGGAGGAGACCGCGATGTCGTTGATTCCCATCAGCAGGCTCTCACCCTCGACATAGACGAAGCTCATGTTGAGGTTGCCGGGCAGGTGGTGATCCATGTTGCCGTTGACGTGGATGTAGTCGAGCGCGTTCTCGAACTTAGCCT
Source organism: uncultured Sphingomonas sp. (assembly GCA_964658405.1). Lineage (GTDB taxonomy): Bacteria > Acidobacteriota > Terriglobia > Terriglobales > Acidobacteriaceae > Edaphobacter. The sequence goes on along the minus strand of CAZZZQ010000081.1, from coordinate 2,721 downwards.
TCATGTAGTCGCGAAGCTCAAGCTCGCGCTTGCCCTCGGCCTCCATCTCGTTGAAGCAGAGCTCGCAGGCCATGCCGAGTCCGACGATGCCGGGGACGTTCAGGGTGCCGGAGCGCATGCCGCGCTCATGGCCGCCGCCGTCAATCTGTGCCTGGATCTGGACGCGGGGATTGCGACGGCGGACGTACAGTGCGCCAACACCCTTGGGGCCATAGATCTTGTGTGCGGTCAGCGAGAGAACGTCGATGTTCATCTCCTGCACATTGACCGGGATCTTGCCGACAGCCTGGACGGCGTCGGTGTGGAAGATCACGCCCTTCTCGTGGCAGAGCTTGCCAATCTCGGCGACGGGCTGGATCACGCCGATCTCGTTGTTGGCAAACATGATGCTGACAAGAATCGTCTGGTCGTCCATGGCGCGGCGGAGCTCTTCGATATCGATCAGGCCGTCAGCCTGGACCGGAAGATAGGTGACGCGGTAGCCATTCTTCTCAAGGCGCTTGCAGGTATCAAGGACAGCCTTGTGCTCGGTCGCCTGGGTGATGATGTGGTTGCCGCGCTCGCGGTACATCTCGGCAATACCCTTGATGGCGAGGTTGTTCGATTCGGTCGCGCCGCTGGTGAAGATGATCTCCTTCGCGGTGGCACCGATCAGCTTTGCGATCTGCTCGCGGGACCGCTCGACACCCTGCTCAGCCTCCCAACCGAAGGCGTGGTTGCGGCTGGCGGCGTTGCCGAACTTGCCGCTGAAGTAGGGCAGCATCGCTTCGAGGACGCGCGGGTCCATCTGGGTCGTTGCGTGGTTGTCCATATAGAGCGGGAGGGTCACGCCCGGGGGCAGCGGCTTGGTCGACTCGGTAATGATCAGGCCATTGTTGGCCATGTCGTTGATGCTTCCGTTGTTGCTGATCTCGTTGCTCATGTCTTGCTCCTCAAAATTTGAAACTGAACTCTGGCGTTGCTGAACCGCCATCGGAAGCCGCAAAAAGCTCTTCAAAGCTGCGGCAGAACGAACAACTAGACCGCGATGCTGACCAGGCCACCCGCCAGGGCTGCACCGGATCCATGCTTCTCCACCTCGGCCATATCGATCAGATCGCCGATGCGAATGCCGTTGAGCAGGTCTTTGATGCTGTCGTTGACCTTACGCAATGGTTCTTTGATGGTGCAGTGACCCGCGAGGTCGCACGTTCCGTGGATCGTAATGCAGCTGGTGATGAAAAGCGGACCGTCGATCGCTCGTATCACTTCAAAAGCGGTTATATCGTGCGCCGGTCGTGAGAGCGCATATCCACCGGTGCTTCCTGCGTGCGACACGAGCAGACCAGCCCGGGCCAGGGTCTGAAGGATCTTTGCAAGAAGTTGCGGGGGAATGTGGTACGCCTCTGCAATGTCTTTCGCACTTCGTGCCGGAGTTCCGGGCGTCAGGACCGTCTGCTCTGCGAGGTACTTCAGCGCCATTAGACCGTAATCGGCTTTTTTGGTCAGACGCAGCATAGGATCCCCAGGGCAAAGCAATGACCGAGTACTCCAGTCCTCATTAGTGTACGGCTGGAAGTTTGTGGATGCAACAGAACGGAGGATACGGTTTGAGGCTGCACTGTTTCTGGTGCAGCGGCCCAGATCCCTCCCAAATCCAGCAGATGTGCATTGACATTCCTCACGGGGGCAAGCAGAATCCTTAGCATTCCCACCCAAATTCCCATGACTGTTGCGTGCAAACATCCCCAGGTCCGAGTCGTAGCCCGCGAGGACGACGTAGAGTTCGTCGAATGCCAGACATGCCGCGAGGTCTTCGACTCCGCGGAGTATATGGACATGGCGATCGAGGAAGAAGAGCTGACGGTCGACCCCGAGACCGGCGAACTGGTGACGAAAGAGAAGCCGAAACCGACCCGCGGCAGGCACTAAACCCGATTACCTGGGCAGCCTACGCCGGCCGCTCCCGTCGCGGCTCTACCGGCATCGGGATCCCGACGGCCGCGCTGGCCGGGATTGCAACCTCGGGAGCACTCAGCCGGCGCACGATAATCCACGCATACTGGGCGGCGGAGATGGGGGCGAGGACGGCGATGGTTCGCAGCAGGCCCTCCCGCAGCATGCCGATCTGCGCCGACGGCATAATCTTCGAGAAGAGCACGATCAGCAGCGTGATGATCTGGACGAGCGTATTCAGCTTGCCGAAGAAGCTGGGGCGGAAGTTCCGCAGGGTTCCGGTCGCAAACAACAGGGTCGCTATCAGCAGGATGCCGAGATCGCGGCTGAACACGAGCACCGTTACGTAGCGCGGGATCAGGCCGGTATGGGTCAGGACGATAAAGAGCGTGCTGAGCAGTAGCTTGTCGGCGATCGGGTCAAGATACTGGCCGAGCGTGGTGTGCTGACTGAGCCATCGGGCGAGTACACCGTCCAGCCCGTCGCTGATGCCGGCCATGATGAAGAGCGCGAAGGCGACCCGGTAGTGCTGGTCGAGGATTTCAATGACCAGAAAGGGAATGATGAAGAGCCGCAACATCGTCAGGAGGTTCGGCGCGGCACGGATTTGTTTCAGGAAAGGCATCAGCAGTAAGGCTCAATCCTAGCGCACAGCCATGCCCAAGTCATGCCGAAACGCGACACGATCCAGCCTTCAACAGTGACATAGGTTGCCGTACGTCGAAGATTGCACTAGACTGACATAACGCATGCAGGCGCGTAGCTCAGTTGGTTAGAGCGCTACCT
>CAZZZQ010000080.1:7628-10080 GCA_964658405.1 uncultured Sphingomonas sp. | reverse complement strand
CTCGATTCTCTGCCTTCTGCTGATCGTGTCAGTTGCCGGCGTCCTCGCCATCTGCGTCAAGGAGCGGCGGTCCATTGCCAGCTTTGAGCAAAAGGTAACGGCGATCCTGCTGGGTGGCATCGTTGCTTTGTACCTTGTCCTGCACTTTACCTCCGGAAGCGGCATCGCAGCGGTTCTCACCTCCGTTTTTCTGCTGAACGCTGTTCTCTTCGGGCATCACTTTCGGCGCATATCGACCGGTGTTTGCACGGCTGCCTTCGGATTTCTGAGCTGGTCTCTCGTCTGGCCGGTCGGAGCCATTTTGACGGACGCTGTTCCAGGTCTACAGGTCCCTGCCGTGTTTTGGAACCTTCCCAAGCTTTTCGTGGGGATCGGGATGATTCTCACGCTGCTGGAGGAGGAGGCGAACTCCGCAGCGCACCAGGCATCGCGAAATCGAGCCCTCTACGACCGCAGCCAGTGTGGGCTGTTTCGTTCGAGCATGAATGGCCTTGTGCTTGATTGCAACGATTCCCTGGCGAAGATGAGCGGTTATCTGAACCGGGAGGAGATGATCGGACTGTCCGTCTTCGATCTCTTCGCCGATCGTGCTGAACGTGAAAAAGGGCGCGCCCTCCTGATGACGGGCGTGGTAGAAAACGCGGAACTTCACTTTAAGCGTCCCTCCGGAGGGGCCTGGGTCGCGCTGATGAATGCGAAGCTCCATCGCAACGGACGTGGGCAGGCGATGGAGATTGAAGGTGCACTGCTCGACGTCACCGAACACCGACTGATGCACGAAAAGATGGCGTGGCAGGCACAACATGACGCGCTGACTGGACTATGCAACCGGAACCTGGTCGACGAGCGGCTTCAGCAGGCGCTCGCCGATGCGGACCGATTCGGGCACCAGGTAGCCTTGCTGTGCATCGACCTCGACCGCTTCAAGTTCATCAACGACAACTATGGTCACAGCCTGGGCGATGAGTTCCTGCAGGAGTTTGCGGCCCGCTTGCGCCCTGCCGTCAGGCCTCACAATACCTTCGGCCGCGTTGGCGGCGATGAGTTCATGATTGTGTTGACCAGGCTTCGGACCGAGTCCGATGCCACGAACATCGCAAAGGAGATCATTGCCAGCCTCGCTCCTCCGCTGCGCGTGCAGAACCAGCATCTCTCTGCTTCGGTCAGCATCGGAATCGCGCTCTACCCCCAGGACGCGGGAGACCAGGCCACGCTCTACAGCCGGGCGGACCACGCGCTCTATCGGTCAAAGAGGTTGGGCCGCACACAGTATCAGTGCTACTCGCGCCATAGCAGCATCATCGACAATGACCTCGATCTTGAGCGTCACCTCGACTGCGGACTCCAGAAGAATCACTTTGTACTGCACTATCAGCCGCAGATTGGCGTAGACCGCGCGATGTACGGTGTGGAGGCTCTTCTACGCTTCCGGCATCCGACGAAAGGCATGCTGCTGCCGAAGGACTTTCTCGCAGTCGCCGAGAAGAACGGCCTGCTCCACTTCGTCGGCGAATGGGTGATCCAAGAGGCGTGCCGGCAGTCGTTCAAGTGGCGTGCCGAGGGCCAACCGTCCCTCACCATGTCCGTCAATGTATCGGCTGTTCAATTTGCAACCGCGGACTTCGCAGAGACGGTCGCACGGATTCTTCGCGAAGAGAACATGCCACCAAGTCTGCTGCAACTGGAGCTGACCGAGTCGCTGATCATGTCAGACTTCGAGGAGACCGTCGCCCAGATGGACCGTCTCAAGGCACTTGGAGTGCAGATCGCCGTCGATGACTTCGGAACGGGCTACTCCTCGCTGAGCTACCTGCATCGCCTTCCCATCGACGTGCTGAAGATCGATCGCTCGTTCGTTGAACGCATGATTGAGCCGGGCGGCCCCTCCCCGATCATTGCGGCGATCGTCTCGCTTGCACATGCGCTGAAGATGGAGACGGTCGCTGAGGGGATCGAGACAGAACAGCAGCGGAGAGTTCTCGCAGACCTCGGCGTCAGTCATTTCCAGGGCTACCTTTTCTCGAAGCCGCTTCCCCCAGGGGAGATCCCCGCTTTTCTTCGAAACAGGTTGGCTCTGGCAACGTCCGTGCCCGCTTAGCGAGCGGGATGGATGGCCCTTCTTATCCGCTCCCCTTCCTACAAATACCCCATCCGACCCAACGTAGAAATACGTATTTGCTGAGAAGCAAGGGCGCTTTTGTCCGTTACCAAAGATCATCGTCTTGTGGAATTACAGGCTGTAGGATTGGCCCATGCAAAAGCCTGGGAAGAAGTCTCCTGTTCTAACGGAAGTATCTTCCGTATCTTCAAGAGATTTCTTCCGCATGCATGGGCGTCCGCAAAGCCTATTGAGCCTTCCGGAGATCGTCGACGTCCTGTCCCAGTGCCCAACGCGTTCTGCAGTGGTTACGGACTTTCCGGGCCGGAGGCACGAAGCGGCGGCACAAGGAAC
>CAZZZQ010000080.1:0-7618 GCA_964658405.1 uncultured Sphingomonas sp. | reverse complement strand
GGAACTCTGACCGACTCTGCTCTTCTGGCGTTGATCGAAAGCGGCGAACAGGAGGCCATGGCAGCACTTTACGATCGCTATGCCAAGTCGGTCTACTGGGCGGCCCTGTGCGTGCTGCGCGATGCAGCGGCTGCTGAGGACGTCGTCCAGGAGGTCTTCCTCATGATCTGGCGAAGACCAGAGGTTCTATCGGGATCCTATCAGTCGTTCACTGCCTGGATGTTGACGGTCGCTCGCAATCGCGCCTACGACTTGCTTCGCGGACAACGCAAACGGCCTGCACGATCCATGGACGATTTCGACCTCGCCTCACCCTGCGATCAGGCTCTGAAGTCGCAGCATGAGTTGATGGGTGAGCAGGCTGCCATCTTTATCACGCAGCTTCGGGAGCCGATGCGCTCGGTCATCCAGATGGCATTTTTCCACGGCATGACTCATCTAGAGATCGCCAAGAAGACCGGCCTCCCACTGGCCACCGTCAAGACGAAGATTCGGAACGGCCTTCTGCTGGTTCGTGCGTCCTTCTCTGCACGACCGGTAAGAGGTTCAAACGGATTCCATCTGAACGCACATCGGCAGATCAACTAGCCTGGCCCCGAAGTTCATGGCCGTCTTCCGAGATCGATCACCTCGGGTTCAGCCTCGCCTCGTATCGCCTCCATCTTCTCGGATCTCTCGTCATCCCTCGCTGCGATCGAGAGGATGTCCGGCCGTGCAGGAAAGATGAACTCCAGCGGCGATTCGAAGAAGTCCTTGATGACGAATTTGAGGATCTGGATCTGCTCGCTGCGAGGAACGTCATAGGCTCTCAACGCTACGATCGACGCGATCGAAAAACTAACGCCGAGATTTAGAATGAACGTGATCCCGATGCCGGCGATTGCGTAATAAAGCCAGTCATGGCCAAAGGAACTTGTGCCGAACCGTGCTGCTGCAAGCGCGAGGGTTCCAGTACTCAGCGTGACGTGCCGCACATCAAGCGAGATCCCGAAGAAACGAGCTACAACCGGCGAAAAGCCAAGTAGAAATCCAAGAACGATACTTGTGCTCCAGCTCGCAATATTTCTTTCCAGCCAATCAGCGGAGCGTTGCGTATTGCGCACACCGATCCTGTGCCGGAGTGGGTGTTGCAGGATGGCCTCGGGCAGACGGTGGTAGACCGCAAAGTTTTCGAACCAGCCTCCGATCAACGCCGCGAGCCAGAGGAGCACGCCAGTCAATGCGGCGAAGATCGCGGTGCCGGAGGTGAAGGGGTGGAGGGTCTGGTAGACGTGCTGCGCACTCTCAATGGGGAGGTAGTGCGTCTTGAAGATATGCACCCATACCTTCTCAAAGGCGACCGCCCCAACGCAGACGGCGATGACATTTCCAAATGCCGCGGCCAACTGGGTTCTCGATATGTCGGCGGCGAACTCTGACACCTTGCTCCAGCGCGAGACGCCGCGGTTTTCACGGATGATGCCGGCCAGGGTCGCAGCGGTCATCGACGGCTGCTTCGTGGCAAGCGCAAAGCCGAAGACCTGCAGCAGGATGAAGCTGATTGCGTAGTCCGTACTGATCAGAAAACCTTCTACAAAGAGCGGGAAATGACTTTCAATCACGCGCATCTTGATGGCCGCGGTGAAGACGGTCAGAAGACCGCCTCCGATCGCAGCCCGCCACATTCCCCAGTACTCGGCACGCGTGTGAGCGATGTAATGCTCGCCCCCATGGCCGGTACGCTCGACGGTTTTGCGGGCGAGCAGGTTCAGGTTCTGCCGAAAGAGCGACAGAAGCCTCGTATCTTCGAGGCGTCCTCGAACAAGCGTGAGAAGGAGCTCATGACCAGCCGATCGGAAACCGGCGCTATCTTCGGCGCTCTCTTCCACTGCGAGGACTGCCGCCAGAAGCTGCATGCGTTCGAGCGTCGCCTCGATACTGCGCAGGTCGTAGACGAGCGCCGAACTGACCCCCGCATCCTCCATGTGGATATGAATCTGCTCGAGCTCCTGGCGGCAGCTCATGACAGCTCTCTTCCATCGTTCGAACTGCTCCGACCGAGGCCCGATCTGCTCTGTCCTGGCGAAGGCTTCCGTCTCGAAGAAGAGTCTGTAAAACGGCGAGCCTTCCACACGCTGCGTCGTACTGCGCTGCCGGACGGCCTCAGTGACCCCTCGACCGGCGACACGGGCTGCGAGCAGGCACAGGGCCTGTCGAATGTCTTCGCCGATCTTCGCCGTGAGGGCGACATCATGCCTTGGCCACAGCAGCTTGACCAACCGCTCGAATACGTAGATCTGCTGATTCGCGAAGCGGTGGACCGAGCGCGACGAGGAGAAGATTCCGGCAAAGAGGCGGCCCATATCCGACTCCTCCTTCGCCGAGGGAAGAAGCCGCTGGAAGAGTCTGCGGAGGATCTCCGCCGGGAGCGCATTGTGGCGGGGGAGGCCGGCTTCCACAAAGAGGGAGACTGACTCCATCTCCGCGATCATCTGGCTCCACGAATGCTCAAAGCGTCTGTTCAGGTCCTGATCCAGCTCTACGAGGCGAATCCATCGCAGCAGGCGGCTTACGAAGGCCTTCTCGCCGGACGCCGACCAGATGAACGAGAAGAGCTGGCTGGCACGCCGGCTTCTCATGCTCAGCGTGTCGGCTGCACAGAACTTTCTGGTCAGCTGGAGCAGCTCATCCGCGACAGCCTTCGGCGTGAAGGGGGCTGCACGGCGGCGGCGCGAGAATCTTCCAATGACGGACCTGACAGTCATAGGTTCAGCATAACCATGTTTACCGCGTGGTGAGTGCTTCAGGGGGAATGCCGGAGCCGGGCGGGGTCGAGATCGGCTCGAAACGCTTTTTTATCAACGAGGAAGCGACCTATACCGACTGGTCCGCATCTATCTGTGCGGAGGAACGTCAACGTCGTGAACCAAAGAATTCGCACTACAAGTCTCTTCATCCCCGTGCTGGCTACTGTTCTGTCCGGTACGGTCCGGGCCCAGATTGCTAATCCGACTGCCATCGCACCGGGTGTGCGGTCAGTCGACGTCATCCAGGACGATGCCGATGGTTTCAGCATCTACCGCATTCAGCCGGTGCAGCGAACGCTCACGGCGGTCAACTATTTCGTGAACGATGGTCCAAGCGGCCTGAAGTTTGCCGGCACGGATCTTGCGCACCAGATCACCGGAAAGGCACGTGTCGAGGCTCGCACGGGAAGGACTGATCTCTCGATCAAGCTCGACCATCTCTCGCCGGCGACTGGCTTTGGCCCTGAGTATCTGACCTATGTCCTGTGGGCCATCTCGGCTGACGGACGTGCACAGAACCTTGGCGAGCTTGAAGTTCATGGCTCGAAGGCAGACACCAAGGTATCTTCTTCGTTCCAGTCGTTCGGGATGATCGTCACAGCCGAGCCCTACTACTCGGTCTCGCAGCCCAGCGATGTTGTCGTGGCGCAGAGCGTGCCGGATAAGCACACCAATGGTGTCCTTCAGCAGGTGAATACGCACTATTCCCTGCTTCCGCGCGGTCTTTATGCGAACACGAGTGGTGCGCAGAGCGTTCCCAATGCCACCAAGGATCTCAATGGTAACGTGCTTGCCATGCTTGAGGCACAGAACGCAGAGCGCGTTGCTCTCGCTGCCGGTGCAGGTCAGTTTTCGCCTGATATCGCAGGAGAGGTTGCGCAGGATCTGATCACTGCCAGGAACCCTCCGAACGGGAAGAAGGCGGACGATAAGCTGTCGCTGGTCTTCGCACGCCAGGCAACACAGCGTGCGGAGGATGCCAGGATCAGCGCCCTGCACAAGGAGTCCGCACTTCGCCTCAGGGACGCAATGCGGCTTGCTCTCGACGCACAGGCCCAGGCAGATGCTGCTCGCGCCGCTCAGGCACAGTCGGATTCACAGCGCGACCAGGCACTGAGCGCTGCGGCACAGGCTCAAGCGGCAGCAGATGCCGCTCGTCAGAGTGCAGCAGTCAACCAGGCGGCAGCCGCCGCTCTCCGTGCCAGACTCCGCAAGCAGTTGAATGCGGTGCTCGAAACGCGCGAGACTGCTCGTGGCCTGATCGTCAACGTAAGCGGAGTCCTGTTTGATACGGGTAAGTCCACGTTGAAGCCGAGGGCCAAGCTCAGCCTGACCAAGGTAGCCACCATTCTGTCGCTGTACCCCAGCTTGAAGCTTCAGGCAGAGGGTTACACGGACTCGACCGGTGGAGTCGAGCTGAACCAGAGCTTGAGTGAGCAACGCGCCAAGGCAGTCTCCGAGTTCCTGATTTCGAACGGTGTCTCTTCTTCCAGCCTGACTTCCAAGGGCTTTGGCGAGAGCGACCCCGTCGCAACCAATGCAACTGCGGCAGGCCGTTCAAAGAATCGCCGGGTCTCGCTCGTCGTATCCGGATCCGCCATCGGTGTGGATTCGACGCAGCGGCCCTAGTTCAACGACCAGACAATCATTCACAGGCAGACGAACGGTACGGCCGCGTCTGCCTGTCTCAACACAGTGGAGATTTCATGTACCATCTTTCGATTTCACGTCTTCGCACCACCCGGCTTCTTACCGCAGCCGTGCTCCTCTCAACAGCAGGCCTGTTCGCCGAGGCGCAGGATATCGCGTCCAGCTCCATCCAGCAGCCGATGGCGCCAGTCGTAAACGCTCCTCTCCCCCAGGACGCGACCAACTACAGCACGGTCTCCCCTGCACCGACGCCCTATCCCTATACCGTTCAGCACGTTCACAGCTACTGGCAGACGCACGGCTTTGATCTTGCGGCCAGCGTCAATGGACGGTACCAGCAGGATGTCACCGAGCAGCGCCCCGCCACGACCAGCCCGACCGAGGGCCTGGGTCTCTTGGTGAATGTAAGGGAGCACCCGGTATCCTGGTTCGGCCTCGAGCTGAACTATGGCTATCAGCGCTATAGTGAGCGCTTCCGGTCCGCTACGACCGGTGCATCCATCGGGCGCCTGACACAGGATCAGCACGAGGCGACTGCCGGTTATGTCTTCCACATCAAGACGCCAGGGATTCAGCCGTTTGTGACGCTTGGCGGCGGCGGACTTAACTTCCGCGGGACCAAAGCTAATCCGCAGTATGGCAACCAGTGGCGTGGGACCTATATGTATGAAGTCGGCTTCGACTTCGTCTCCCGCTCCCATCCCCACTTCGGCGTCCGCGTGCAGGAGCACGGCCTCTTTTACAAGGCACCGGACTACCATGTTGCAAATCTGCGTTCCAACGGCTATATCCACCAGGCTATGCCGTCAGCAGGCATCTTCTACCGCTTCTAAAGATTCAACGGTCCATGGTCGGTCGGCCTTCGTGCCGGCCGCCCATATTTGTTTTGGATTGATGAATGGAGTGGGCGATGGTTCTGAGATACTGCCCACATGGACGCCCCAAAATTAAATGGCTATCAGGTGCGCACGGAGAAGACCAAGGCGCAACTGCTGGTCGCAGCCGAGGAGGTCTTCTCTCGAGACGGCTTCGAGGCCGCCCATATGGACTGCATCGCAAAGGTGGCGGGGCGGAGCAAGGGCGCTATCTATGCTCACTACAAGAGCAAGGACGACCTCTTTCTTGCACTCTTTGAACACCGTACGCATCTTGTTCGAAAGAGGGTCTTTGAGAGGATTCTGAAGAGCGCAGATCGGGAGACCGCTCTTCTCGCGCTGAAGGAAAGCCTTCTCGAGGCTACACGGGATCGGACCTGGATTCTTCTTACGATCGAGGCAAAGCTCTACGCCCTCCGCCACCCGGAGATGCGCGCACGGTGGCTGGCTGCCAATCAGCATTATCGTACCGCCAGCGATATGTCCGAGATCGAGCGAGCAAAGATCGCGATGCTGATCTACGGGAAGGTCACTCCATCCCAGGAGGCCGAATTGGAAGCACGTACCGTTGCGTTCGGTCCGGTCATCACGGGGCTGGTGCTGGAGGCTGAGTTTGAGCCAAAGCTTCTCACCAAAAGCCGCCTGATCATCATTCTTAACGAAATTGCGGATGCTCTTCTGCAGCTTTCAGACGAGACCTAAACGGTTCAGGTCAGCGCTGCATGAGAGTTACTACAGAGCAGCTTAGGCCAAAACACTTAGTCTCGATGCGTGAGCCTCTTCTGAATCTATTTCGATGTCGTAACATCTGATATAGAAGTAATGGAGACGATCTCAATGACAACGGGCCCGAAGCTATGGATCATCATCGCTCGCGCGCACGCCGCGCTGGCCGCCTTTGTCGAGCAGCACATAGCGGCTGAAGGTCTTTGTCTTAGCGATTTCATGGTGCTCGAGGTGCTGCTGCATAAGGGCCCGCGAACCATGTCGGGGATTGCGGAGAAGGTTCTACTCGCAAACGCCTCGATGACCTCGGCGATCGACCGGCTGGAGGCGCGCGCCTTCGTAAAACGAACGAGCCAGGAAAAAGATCGGCGCGTCCGGATGGTAGAGCTTACCGAGGCAGGCGAGGTTTTTATCACTGCCCTGTACGCACGACATGAGAGGGAGATCGATTCCCTGTTCAGTGTCCTCGACGAAGGGGAACGAGAGCCGCTGAGAGCGTCGCTAAAAAAACTCGGCCTCGCAGCACAGGCGTCTGTTTCATCGGGCGAGGAGTCGCCGATTCGCAAATGATCTGCGGATCGTTCCAGCCACACCACTATCGGCACATACCACTGCACGACAGCCCGCACCTGAACGAAAGAAGGAGCATCCATGCCAAGCCCCATCGTTGGACTACATCACGTCACTGCGATCGCCTCGAACCCGCAACGCAACCTGGACTTTTACACTGAGACCCTTGGATTGCGCTTTGTGAAGCGCACGATTAACTTCGACGATCCGGGAAGCTATCACTTCTACTTTGGGGACGATATTGGTTCGCCCGGGACGATCCTGACCTTCTTTCCCTGGCCCCGCGCCACGCGGGGATTAGCGGGTGCCGGAGAGGTTGTTCGGGTTGCGTTCAGTGTTCCCGCGGCATCGCTCGACTACTGGGAGCAGCGGTTGCGGTCGGAGAACATCCTTGTAGAGCGCAACGCGAGACGCTTCGATGAAGACTCCCTCACCTTTGCGGATCCGGATGGGATGCGGCTCGAGCTGGTGGGCCACGACGAGTCGAAGCCGCTCCATGCACCGCGCTATGCGTCGGTTCCAGCGGAACACTCCATTCGTGGCTTCTTTGGCGTCACGCTGCTGGAGCATTCGCTTGAGGCTACAGCAAGCGTTTTGAGCACGATGGGCTTCAAGAAGATCAAGGAGGATGGTTCGGTCCATCGTTTCGCAGCGGAGGGAGACGCCCTGGGAAATCACATCGATGTGATGGTTGATCCGAAGGCCTCCTATGGCCGGCCCGGTGCGGGAGGTGTTCACCACATTGCGTTCCGTGCGCAGGACGATGCCGCGCAGCTCGAATGGCTCGACGTGCTGAGCGACCATCTCGAAGTGACACCCGTGCAGGACCGGACATACTTCCACTCCATCTACTACCGCGAGCCGGGCGGTGTGCTCTTCGAGATGGCGACGGACCCGCCGGGCTTCCTGCTGGATGAGCCGGTCGAGACGCTTGGCGAGTCGCTGAAGCTGCCGCCCTGGATGGAACAGAGCCGGCCGGTGATCGAGGCAAGGCTGGCTCCTCTTACACTT
>CAZZZQ010000079.1:0-10147 GCA_964658405.1 uncultured Sphingomonas sp. | reverse complement strand
GTCGTAGTTCGCCTTGGCGAACTCGACGATAAGGATGGCATTCTTCGCGGAGAGACCGATCAGCATGATGAGCCCGATCGTTGCGAAGATGTCATTCTCAAGCGCCCGCACGTGGAGGGCGATGTACGCTCCGAGGATCGCGACGGGTGTGCTGAGCAGAACGCTGAAGGGAAGCGTCCAGCTTTCGTACAAGGCCGCGAGGATAAGGAAGACGAAGACAAGCGAGAGCGCAAAGACCGCCCATGAGGGGATGCCAGCCGCGGCCTGCTGCTCCTGGAACGACATACCCTGGTAGTCAAAGCCCATGCCTTCAGGCATCGTCTGCTTGAATACCTCTTCGAGTGCAGCCCGGACCTGGCCGGAGCTGTAGCCGGGGGCGCCGGTAATATTCAGCTGCGCGGCGTTGTATTCGTTGAAGCGCAGGATGAACTCAGGTCCGGTGATCTTCCTCACATTGACGAGTGAACCAAGGGGAACCTGCCCACCGTTCGCGCTCTGCACATAAAACTGATTGATGTTCTCGATGTTGGTTCGCGAGTCACCTTCCGCTTCGACATAGGTCTGCCACTGGCGACCGAAGCGGTTGAAGTAGTTGACGAGGTAGCCGCCCATAAACGTCTGCAGGGTGGTGTACACATTCGCGAGATCGACCTGCTGTTGCAGGGCCTTCTCACGGTCTACGTCGGCATAGAGCTGGGGCACTGCCGGGAGATACGAGGGGATTGCCGCCGCGATCTCCGGTCGCTTCGAGACCGCTCCCAGGTAGGCATAGAGATTGTTCGTGAGCGTCGATGCGTCATCCTTGCCGGATCGATCTTCGAGGACCATCGTGACTCCACCCGACGTTCCGATACCCGGGATGGCCGGCGGCGGGAACGCGAAGGCGATTCCTTCCGAGATTCCAGCAAGCTTCTGCTGCAGACTGCCCTGGATGCCGGCGAGCTGCTCTTCCTTGCTCTTCCGGTCCTCCCACGGCTTGAGAGAGACGAAGAAGAAAGCGGTGTTTGTGCTTTGCGTCTGCGTCAGAAGACTGAAGCCGTTTACAGCGATCACGCCGCCGATGCCAGGCGTGCTGAGCAGGGCATCGGTGACCTTCTGCGCCGCTGCGTCGGTACGCTGAAGCGAAGACGCATCCGGCAGCTGGAGCGCAAGAAACACATATCCCTGGTCCTCCTGCGGGACGAAGCCGGTGGGCAGTCCGACGCCGAGGAAGAGCGCAAACGCTCCAATCAACACGAGACCCAGCATGGCGAATCCGGACTTATGGATCAGCACCCCGGATGCCGAGACATAGCCATCCGTCGTTCGACCAAAGACACGGTTGAACCAGTCGAAGAACTTTGCCAGCGGACCCTTCTTCGCGTTCTTATCCTTCGGCTTCAACAGAAGCGAAGCAAGCGCAGGGCTGAGCGTCAGCGCATTGAACGCGGAGATGAGAACCGAGATCGCAATGGTGATCGCGAACTGCTGGTAGAGGCGGCCTGTGATGCCTGGAATCGCTGCGGTCGGAATGAACACCGCGGCCAGGATCAGTGCGATGGCGACGACCGGACCGGAGACCTCCTCCATAGCCTTGTAGGTGGCATCGCGTGGGGTCATGCCTTCATCGATATGGTGCTCAACCGCCTCGACCACGATGATGGCGTCGTCGACCACCAGACCGATCGCGAGCACGAGGCCGAAGAGCGACAGGGTATTGATGGAGAAGCCAAGCAGGGGAAAGATGATGAACGTTCCGACCAGCGAGACCGGGACGGCGAGCAGTGGAATCAGCGTCGCGCGCCAGCCCTGCAGGAAGATGTACACGACGATTACGACGAGGACCAGTGCCTCAACGAGGGTCGAGACGATCTCATGAATGCCTGCCGTCACGGCCTTGGTCGTGTCGAGCGGCACCTCGTACGTCATCCCGGCAGGGAAGTTCGCTGAGAGTTCCTTCATGCGCTTATTGACTGCAGCAGCCGTTTGAACAGCGTTCGACCCAGGGAGCTGATAGATCGCCATCACGCCGGCCGGAGCCTTGTTGTAGCGCGCCGTGAGGTTATATGTCTGCGTTCCGAGCTCGATGCGCGCAACGTCGCTCAGGTGAAGGATGGAGCCGTCAGGGTTGGCGCGGATGACGATGCCGCCGAACTGCTCCGGAGTCACCAGGCGACCCTGAGTCCTGACCGTATAGGTAAACTGCTGCCCGTTTGGAACCGGTTCGCCACCGATCTGACCGGCCGGATTGACGTTGTTCTGGGTCTGCAGCGCGGCGATGATCTGCGGAGCGGTCACACCAAGCTTCGCCAGCTTATCCGGCTGGACCCAGACGCGCAGGGCGTATTGACCGCCGAAGATCTGGACGCGTGAGACACCTTTGACGCGGGTAATCTCGTCCTGCAGGTTGATGATTGCGTAGTTCGTAAGGAAGTCCGCACCGTAGGCGCCGTTCGGCGATGCAAGCCCGATCAGCATCAGCGGCGAGGTGAGCGACTTCTGCACGGTGATGCCGGCGGTCGTCACCTGGGCAGGAAGCTGCGCCTGGGCTTGAGAGACGCGAAGCTGCGAAAGAACCTGGTCAGTATCCGGCGAGGTCTTTACATCGAAGTCCACGTAGACGGTCGCCTGGCCATTGTTTGCATTGACCGAGTACATGTACAGCATATTGTCGACGCCGTTCATCTGCTGCTCGATCGGCGTGGAGACGGCCTGCTGCAGCGTCTTCGCGTCAGCACCGGGGTAGGTGGCCTGCACCTGGATCTCGGGCGGTACGATGTCGGGGTATTGCGAGGTCGCCAGGCTGAGCATCGCAACCGTACCCAGAATGACCGTAAGGATTGCAATGACAATCGCGACGATGGGTCGCCTGATGAAAAACTTTGACATGTCTATCTCCCCGCCGACTGGTTGGTGGGCGATGTCGCGGTTGCCGGGGAAGGCGCTTCATGGGCAGAGACGGGGGCTCCGTCCTTGAGCTTCTGAATGTTGTCCGTGATTACAAGCGCCCCGGGGGCGAGGCCACCTTCAATGATCCAGTTGTTCCCGATCTGCCTGCCCAGCTTGACGGTGGTCAGGTGAGCCTTATTGTCCGGGCCGGCGACAAAGATCTGTTGAAGACCCTGCAGCTCCTGCACAGCGACCTGCGGCAGAAGGATGACGTTGTGACGAACCTCGGTCTCCGCCTTGATCCGGCCAAACTGGCCGGGACGCAGCACGTTCCCTGGATTCGGGAAGGCGGCTGCAATCCTGATGGCACCGGTCTGAGCATTGATCTGCCGATCAACGAAGACGATCCGGCCCTTGCTCGGAAAATCGTCGCCATTCGAGAGGGCGAGGGTGAGCGGAACGCTCGACGCGCCTCGCAGCAGGTCGCCATGCCCCGACTTGGCCCGCTGGGTCAGGGCAAGGTATTCGCTGTCGCTGATGGAGAAGTAAGCCTTGATGGGGTTCAGCTGGGATACGGAGGTCAGGGTGGACTGGGGGCTGACCAGGTTGCCGACCTGCGTGGTCGCCTGCCCGGCAACCCCGCTGATCAGGGAACGGACCTGGGTGAAGCCGAGGTTCAGCCGTGCGGTTGCGACGGTAGCTTCAGCGGATTGGACCGATGCCTCGGCCTGCGCCTTCTGCTGCTTGTCGTTGTCGAGCTGGCTTTGCGCAATCGCGCGGGCAGCGGCAAGCGGCGAGTCGCGATTCACGTTGATCTCGGTCAGCTTGAGCTGGGCCTTGGCCTGGTCGAGCTGGCCAAGGGCCTGGTCGAGTGACGCTTGAAAGGGCCGGGGGTCGATCTCAAAGAGGACTTGCCCCTTGGCGACCTGGGAGCCCTCGCGGTAGTCCTGCCGGATGAGGTAGCCGCTCGCCTGCGGCTGGATCTGGGCATTGACATATCCATCCAGCGTTCCGACCCACTCTCCCATGATCGGGACGTCCGTCTGCTGAGCTTTGACAACGGTGACCGGCATGGCCTGGGGCGGACCGGCGGCGGCCTTATCCTCCTTCTTGCCGCAGCCGCTTACGAGGGCCATACTCGCAAGGAGCAGGAGAGTCGCTGTTCCCTGATTGGTGGTGCCAAATACCCTTGTCCGAGCACTGTTCTTCCGCTGCTGATCGATCACGCTTGTTCTCCCCGGTCCCAGGTTCAATCTGTCCGCACGTATTTAATACATGCGTGTATGTTTATGTACAGACGCGGGGTGTCCTATGACGGATTCAAAAAAAGAGCGGGAACTTGATGAAGTCGTTTCTCCTAAACAAAAACGGGCCTTTATAACCCGGAGCGAGCTCCTCGACGCCGCACGGACGATCTTTGCCCGGGACGGCTTCGAGCATGCGCGCCTAGAGGATATTGCCTCACTGGCAGGCAAGACGCGCGGAGCCTTCTACGCAAACTTCCGGGATAAGGAAGATGTCTTTTTCGCGATATTCGAGGACAATGTCGATCGTGAACAGGCTGAGCTCGTCCCGTTGCTCCGAGATATTCCGACTCTTGAGAGCCGTATCGCCGCCCTGGGTGGATATCTCGAAAAGTTGACGAAAGACAGTCAGAGGACCCTGTTGAACCTGGAGTTCAAGCTGTATGCCATTCGTCATCCCAATCGTCGCAAGCGGCTTGCTGACCTTCATGCCGCGATGCGCCTCCGCATGTCCCTCCCGGAGGTCCACAGCATGTTCCCGGAGTTCACGCGGCAGAGTGTCCGGGAACGGACCATCGGGACCCTTGCGGTCGGCGGTGTGCTGGATGGGCTGGCGTTAAACCGGCTCTTCGATCCCGAGGCCGTCGAGGATAAGCAGCAGGCTCGCTACATCACGCTTTGCCTGCGCGAAGCGATCCTTCGGAACGATGCCGCAACGACCTCCGCATAGCCGCGGCCAGGACGACGGCGGTTGTGCGAGGGACCGCCTGCCACGAAGCATCTCTCTGTAACCTGCTTGCCTCCGGTGTTCGTCTGAAGAGACAAAAGGAGTCGAGAGATCATCGCCATCCGTCGGCCTGCCGGTAGGATTCGCGATTCCGATGCGCAATTTCCCGTGCATCGTAGGCAGGTCGCACCGCTCGCAGCTATCATCTGCATACGCGGGAGAGACAGGCTATCTCTGAATTGGACGATATCGATTCGCTTGTACGGGTCTACAGGTCCCGCCTCCTGCGATATGTCGCTTTCTCGACGGGCGACTCGGATCTGGCGGAATCGATTACACAGGACTGTCTGCTAAAGGCCTTCAAGACGCGGCAGTCGTTTCGCGAAGAGTGTTCGGTCCGTACGTGGCTCTTCGGAATTGCGAATAACCTCATACGGGATCGTGTTCGGACGAAGAAGTTCAAATTCTGGAGCAGGGTTGAAGCAACGTCGATCGATCTGACGGATCCTGCGATGACGCAGGTCAGTGAAGAGAGATCTCCGGAGTCGCACCTCCTGACCATGGAGAGGATCCGACAGGTGCACAGGGTTGTTCGCGAGCTCTCCATGAATCAAAGAAGAGTGTTTATCCTGAAGTTTCTTGAAGAGATGGATCTGAATGAGATTGCAAGCGTGGCAGGTATGCCTGAAAACACAGTTAAGACGCATCTTCACCGCGCAGTGAAGGCGGTCCGGAGCCGGTTAGGAGGAATGCAGTGATCCATCTCAACGACGACCAGTTTGCCGCCTCGCTTGATCAGGGGGGCGACCCTTCGGTAGAGAAGCATCTTGCAGAGTGCCTGCAGTGCAGGCTTGAACTGGAGTCCTTCCGGAACTCGATCGGAAGCTTTAATCGCGCAAGCCTCTCCTGGAGCGAACGGCAGCCTGCCCGACAGGGACACTTCGGATCTCAAAGGCCCGCCTGGCTCTCTTTTCTCGCGTGGGGCGCAGCGCTTTGCTGTGTGTTGCTCCTGGTGTTTTCAGTCGCGCATGATCGCTTCAAGTCGGCAGATAAGAGCGGGATGGATGCAGTCGCCGCTCGACGCTACGAACCGGACTCGGCGGCGGAGATTGCAAAGGATAACCTGCTGATGCTGCAGGTGACTTCAGAGTTGAATCGTAGAGAGGCATCACCCGTCTCCGAGTATGGATTGTCAGAAAAGAACGCCGCATTTAGTCCAGGCACCGCAGCATCAAGCTTCCAGTGAAGGGTTTATACCAGCGATGAGAAAGAAGGACGATTCAGTCATAAGACGGACGAAAAGGGTGCTCGGAATGCTGCTGCTGGTGACTGCCGTGGCTGCCGGTCAGTCAGGCGGACCAGGAGGGCCTCCGCCTGACGGGGGTCCTCCCTTTGGCGGGCACGGCCCCGGTCATCCAGGCGGACCGCCGGGTCCGCGGAGTGGAGACGGCACCATCAGCACGATGCGCGGCGGGCTGCAACTGGGACCGCCCGGCAGATGGTGGGATGACAGCAGCTTCGCGAAGACCCTCGGCCTGAGACAGGAGCAGAAGGAGAAGATGGATGCTGTCTTCAATGCGAACAAGGGAACGATCTTTCAGAGATTTCAGTCGCTGCAACTGGAGGAGTCCAGGCTGGAGGATCTGACGCATCGTGTCCAGCCTGAGGAGGCAAGCATCTTTGACGCGATCGACCGCGTCTCCCAGGCCCGCTCTGCGCTCGAGAAGGCGAACGCCCACATGCTGTTGCTGATTCGTCATGAGATGGATCAAGGGCAGATTGAGCGACTGGAACAGCAGCGAAACCGTCACTAGCGAATGGATCATTCCTCCGGAGATGGTCGCATCCATGGAAGGACGATTCGCGGTCGAGATTTCTCAGGAGCAATCGGGTTATCAACGCATCCGACTCTATGGATAGGGTTCTCTAGAGGTCTTGCGGGTCAGAGCGCATCCTGTAGCCTATGAGAGGGAGTCTCGCTTATGACCGAGCAGGAGAGTGGAAGAAACAACGATTCGGGCGCTGAACAAGCGTCTCGGATGCAGGGGCAGGGTGAAAACCCTTCTGACGGTGAGTCGAACTCCATGACGGCGGAGGTCTCGCACGACGTCGCTCCGGTCATGGAAGAGTTCATGGAGCAGGCTGCTCATCAGAATGAAGCGGCCGCGGACGAGATTCCAGACGTCAAAAACAAACCTGGATCGTACATCTCATTCGAGAAGGTCTCAAAGGCTTTTGGCGACTTTGTCGTTCTGGAAGATGTGAGCTTCTGCGTCAATCCCGGTGAAACGCTTTGCATTCTGGGGCGCAGCGGTGTGGGCAAGTCCGTTTCGCTGCAGATGCTGCTTGGCTTCCTCAAGCCGGATTCAGGCATGATCCGGATCGCAGGGGAGGATATCTGCAACTTCAATGAGACGCAGCTCCAGGTGATCCGCCGTAAAGTGACGATGGTCTTCCAGAACGGCGCGCTCTTTGACTCGATCTCGGTTGGCGAAAACGTCGCGTTTCCTCTCCGCGAGCGGGGCGAGCTGGGCGAGGAGCAGATCTTCCAGGTTGTAAAGGGGCTTTTGGAGATGGTCGGCGTCGCGGGGATGGATAACCTGCTGCCCTCCGACCTTTCTACCGGGATGAAGCGGTCGGTCGCCATCGCACGCGCTCTGGCGGCGCAACCGGAGGCGATTCTCTATGACGAGCCAACGACCATGGTGGACCCGCTCATGGCACATCTTCTAGGAGACCTGATCGAGCGGCTCAAGCAGCAACTGCACCTGACGAGCATCGTCGTGACTCACGATATGCGGTTCGCGAAGAAGCTTGCCGACCGGGTTGTCTTCCTTCACCAGGGAAAAGCCCGCTTCTTCGGCACGATGGAGGAGATGGAAAAGAGTGACGACGAG
The DNA here is from genome assembly GCA_964658405.1 of uncultured Sphingomonas sp. Taxonomy (GTDB): domain Bacteria; phylum Acidobacteriota; class Terriglobia; order Terriglobales; family Acidobacteriaceae; genus Edaphobacter. The sequence continues at coordinate 2,411 of CAZZZQ010000079.1, read as the reverse complement.
GTGTTGCGAGAGTTTTTATTGCTCGACGAGCTTGTCATCCCCTCGTAACCCTTCCACGTGTTACTAAAGGTGCTGTATACTCGCAGGTCAATAGCAGGCGACACCTAAGTGCATAGTGGATAGGACTTTGGTCTATGGCGATTGAAGCGCATTACGAAATTGAGCCTGCAAAGGGGATTGCTATGACAGCTTTCCCTAGTATTCTTCTCGAGAGAGGGAATCTCACCGAACAACTTTGATGTTGTTCTATCAATAGTGCGCAAGTTTATTGCCAGGACCGGGTTGGACGATCCAGTGAGCAGGCCGGGACACTCTACACGTTGGGTCCCTGAACAGAGCAGGCGGAAGAGGCGTTCCTTATGGCTACACCAGATTACCTTCAACAGGTGATCATCTCAGGGAGGAGAAGGGCTGCTGGCGCTGGAAAGCGCGGCTCCGCCGTTTTCGGGATCTTTCAACGCCCCTCCGTCACGAGCATGGTATGGGCCTCGCTTGACCTCTTGACAGCCCTGGTCGCCGGAATCATCGCGTTCCGGATCCGGATGATTCTCCCTTCCTTCGTCGACGGCGTCGAGACCTCTCATAATCTCTTTCCAAGTTCTCCTCGTGTGCTGATCGCCTACATGGCCTGGTACGGGATCTGCCTGATCTTCTTTTCGAGATCGTACGGCCTGTATGGTCCAATCCAGAATCGCGGCGGCCTGCACGAGCAGCGCATGACGCTCCAGGCGGCTCTTGTTGCCGGCCTCCTGCTTTGCGGAACACTCTATCTGTCGCGCGGCCTGGTGATGTCCCGAGCGGTCGTCTTGATGACTGTTCTACTGTCGGCGATGCTGCTGTGTGTCCGCCGGACGATCTGGCGCCGCATGGTCTACAGCCGGTATCGCGAAGGTCTCGAGACTCGAAATATCCTGATCGTAGGGGCCGGGCGAGTCGCTCACGCTCTTCGGAATCACCTCGAATCGCTTCGACACATGGGTTTCCGCTTCAAGGGCTTCGTCGCCTTGACGGAGCGCGAAGCCGAGTCTGGGGATGCGGACGTGGTGGGAGACGTGCGGAACTGCCTTTCGCTCGCCCGCGCGCTCTTTGTCGACGAGATCTTCCTCTCCGTACCAGCCGACAAGAAGCTGGTGATCAGCCTGGTGGAAGGGGCCCGTGCCGCTGGTATCGACGTGCGCGTCGTGCCGGATCTGTATGATGGGCTCGCCTGGAATGCTCCGGTCGAATATATCGGTCAATTCCCAACGATTCCGCTGCACCGCCGCGACTTCCCGCTGGGCGCATTCCTGTTCAAGCGGATGCTTGATATGTCCTTGTCGATCTTGGCGCTGACCGTCGCCTCCCCCATCATGCTGGCGATTGCCATCGCAATCCGGCTCGACTCCGAGGGTCCTATCTTCTACCGGGCGCAGCGTATCGGTCGCAAGGGCCGCACGTTTACCTGCTTCAAGTTCCGCACGATGGTGACCAACGCGGACAAACTGAAGGCTGATCTCGAGCACATGAACGAGCGTGAAGGCGTGCTGTTCAAGATTGCCAACGATCCGCGTATCACGCGTGTCGGGCGCATCCTTCGCAAGTATTCGCTGGATGAGTTGCCGCAGTTTTATAACGTAGTGCGTGGCGATATGAGCCTGGTTGGCCCACGGCCTCCGATCGCCTCCGAGGTGGAGCAGTACGACCTCGCCCATCTTCGCCGTCTGGATGTACTGCCTGGAATCACGGGGCTCTGGCAGGTTGAGGCGCGGCAGGACCCGTCGTTCGACAGCTATATCTCTCTGGACTCCGCGTACGTTGAGAACTGGACCGTCTGGCTCGATCTGAAGATTCTGGCGCGGACCGTCGGCGTGGTCTTCAGCGGGACCGGGTCTTAGGATTCGTCGTCGCGATAGACTAAAGGCGTGAAGATAGCGCTTGCACAGATCAACCCCACGGTAGGGGACTTTACCGGAAATACAGCGAAGATTCTTGAGTATGCGCAGCGTGCGGCTGAGTCCGGCGCTGCGCTTACGGTTTTTCCGGAGCTGTCGGTCTGCGGTTATCCGCCAGCGGACTTTCTCGAGAAGAAAGTGTTCGTGGCAAGGGCTCAGCAGGCGATCGATGAGATCGCGGCTTGGACAGCAGGGGCCGGAAAGACCGCAATCCTCTGTGGAACGGTGATGCCGACCGATGCTCCCGACGGGAAGCATGTGCGCAACGTCGCTGTTCTCTTGCAGGAGGGCCGCGCGAGCTTTGTGCAGCAGAAGATGTTGCTGCCGTTCTACGACGTCTTCGACGAACAGCGCTACTTTGAGCCGGCCACGGAGCAGAGCCTGACGACAATCGGCGGTGAGACGCTGGCGATCACCATCTGTGAGGATGCCTGGAACGACAAGGGTTTCTGGCCGCGACGGCTCTATCCGACCGACCCA
>CAZZZQ010000078.1:0-10159 GCA_964658405.1 uncultured Sphingomonas sp. | reverse complement strand
TTTCCGAACTCTGGCCGCCTGAAGTGAGGGCATGACCAATGGCTGATTTCCCCACTTCTGTTAACGTCAATCCCGCGATCGGGCTCCCCGGCGATTTCGCGTCCGCCAACCCGCGGCATTCGGTCCTCGCTCCTCCCGGCGGGTTCTCGGCTGGACCGAGCGGCCTGACCATCGGCCTCGCGTGCTGGGCTGATAGCGCGACGGGTTCGATCCTGTCGAACACCGGCACTGGCCTTCCGACCGGCATCCTGCATCGCAACATGCAGGCGCTCATCACGACCTATCTGACGACCTACGGGTACACCGTGCCTGCTGGTTTCGCCATTGGCGAGTTGTTCGACAACGGCGACTTCATCGTCAAGAACTTCGGCGCGTCGGCTGTCGCGGTCGGTATGAAGGCTTTCGCCAACACCACCAATGGCACTTGGTCGTTCGCCGCTCCCGGCGCGACCGTGGCCGGCTCCGTCGAGACCGGCTGGTACGCCAAGCTCGCCTGCCTGGCCGGCGAAGTCACCTTCATCAACAAGCTCATCCCCGGCTGATCGAAAGGCAGTTGAACCATGACCTTCCATAATCCACTGCCCGACAGCCTCAAGGACGATTGGGGCATCGTCCCGATCGCTCAGGACTTTCTGCCGGAAGAGTTCCGCAGGAACTACACGCTCTCCGACAAGATCATGATGGCTCTCGATGCGCAGCCCGCGCTTCAGACGACGCCCTCCGCCGGCATCCCGTTCTTCGCCAATATCTACGTCGACCCTCAGGTGGTTCGCGTCCTCCAGACCCCGAACAAGGGCGCGGAAATCCTCGGTGAGAAGAAGCTCGGCGACTGGCTGACCCAGACCGTTCAGTTCCAGGTCATCGAGAATACCGGCCGCGTCGTCGGCTACGGTGACTTCAACGACGACGGCAACACGAACGTCAACACCGACTTCGCGTTCCGCCAGTCGTTCAGCTACCAGACCATCATCGAGTACGGTGACAAGGCGGCTGAACTCGCCGGTCTCGCCAAGCTCAACTACGTTTCGGAGATGAAGCTCTCCGGCGCGAAGGTGATGGATAAGTTCGCCGACCTGAGCTACCACTTCGGTATCGCCGGTCTGCAGAACTATGGCGTCATCAACGATCCGAACCTCTCGGCGGCTCTCACCCCGTCAACCAAGGCGGCGGGCGGCACCAAGTGGGTCAACAACGGCATCGTCGTCGCCTCGCCGAATGAGATCACGGTCGACGTTCAGGCGCTTGTCGCCACGCTCATCGGTCAGTCTCCCGGCTATATCGACCCGGCCGAAGAGATCGTCCTCGTCGGCCCCCCGATCATCGCCCTTGCGCTCGGTTCGACCAATAGCTTCGGCCTGACCGCTCAGCAGATGCTGGACAAGGTGTTCAAGCTCACGGTCATCACCGACCCGCGCTATGCCACCGCTGCCGGCAACTTGATCCAGCTTTGGGCCAAGAGCTACGACGGCAACGATGTCGGGTACTGCGGCTTCGGCGAGAAGATGCGCGAGTTCCCCGTGGTTCGCGAGCTTTCGGCTTCCAAGCAGAAGATGGCCGGCACCACGTTCGGCGCCATCATCAAGTATCCGCTTGCCGCAGCCCAGATGCTGGGGGTCTGACACATGGCCGGTGGAACAACCGTCGTCGTCGGCTCGAAGCTGGCGATGCCGCTCTCTCTGAAGCTCCAGGTCGACCACGTCGTTCACGCTAACGTCGGCGGCGCGGTCCACCAGGAGAAGCTTCGGGTTTTTGATCCGTCGCCCAATGCCGAGACCCATATCGTCAAAGGGTTCGCACGGCACCATGCTCGTGTTCCCGAGGCCCGGATCATCGGCGCTAGGCTGGCGACAGACGGCGGCACCATCGGCGGTTATGCCCTGACCTACGTCCCGAAGGATTTTTGGGACAAGTGGAAGGCGCAGAACGAAGACTTCCCAGCGCTCAAGAGCGGCTATCTCATCGCCTTTGAGAAGCAGGATACCGTTGAAGGCATCGCAAAGGAAAAGGTCGATGTGCTGAGCGGCATGGAGCCGTTCAACCCCGATCGCCCTCCTCCCGAATTCGCACGCAGAATTACACGAGCTGACGCCGCCTAAAGGACGAAACCCATGCGTATCAAATCCTCGCTGCCCCTGGGCATCAACATTTCCGAGCCGCATCCCGATCCCGAGCATCCCGGCAACTCGGCCGCGCTCAAGTCGTTCGTGCTTCGGCCCGGCGTCAACGAACTCAGCGACACCGATGCCGCGACCTACAAGGCGTGGGCCGATGCCTCGGGTCAGGGATTCATCGCCTCGGCGGATGACATCAAGGCTGGGGCTACGGACGGCAAGGTCTACGAGATGACCGAGGACGAGCCGGAGACCGAATACGGCTTCGAGCCCGCCCTGAAGCGCGCTGTCGATGCGGCTGGTTCCGATGCCGGCAAGGGCTCGACCGTGACCGAGGCTGGCCCTGTCTCCGCCACCGATATGCGGACGGGTTCCAGCGACGCCGTCACGGCTCCCGTTCTGACCGCCGCCGCGCCGCTCAAGGTTCCGGTGACGAGCGAAGCTCCGGCCGCCGCGCCCGCTGCTAAGGTTGCCGCCCCGGCTCCTGTCGCCGCGAAGTAATCTGACATGGGTGCTGTCGCGACCTTCGACCCCGAGGCGTTCAAGGCGGCCTATCCGCAGTTCGCGACGTTGTTGGATCCGCAACTCAACAACGCCTTTGCCGAGGCGACGCTCTACCTCGCCAATGACGGCAGCGGTCCGGTGTCCGATGTCCAGACGCAAACCACGCTCTTGTGGCTGCTGACGGCGCATGTGGCGCAACTGACATACGGGATCAATGGGCAGGCTCCGTCCGGTCTCGTGGGGCGCGTGAGTGGCGCGTCCGAGGGCTCTGTCAGCGTCTCGACCGATCTTGGCGGGTTGCCCGGCTCGGCGGCGTGGTTTGCGCAGACGGGATGTGGGTTCGCTTTCTGGCAGGCCACGGCTCGCTATCGCACGGCTCGGTATGTGCCGGGATACCCGCGCAATCCGGGGTTCTGGTTCAACGGTTATGGCAGGGGTTGGTAATGGCTTCCGTCATCGGTGGGACCAAGCTTGAGGCCGCACTCTCCAAGATCTCTGCGAACGTCACCAAGGCATCATCCGTAGAGATCGGATGGCCGTCGGGCGCGACTGCTGACGACGGTGAACCTATCGCCCTACGCGCCGCCATGGCGGAGTTTGGTCACGGCAACACGCCCGCCCGTCCGTTCTTCCGCACGATGGTTGCGAACAAAAGCCCCGAGTGGCCGAAGGAAATCGCAGCCATTCTGAAGGCCAGCGGCTACGATGCCGAAAAGGCGCTTGGGCAAGAAGGCGAGCACATCGCCGATGAGCTTCGCCAAGCGATCATTGATTTCACATCTCCCGGACTGAGCGCTCTGACCATAATGCTTCGCGGCATGCGAAGTCAGGCCCGATATCGCGACATGCCCTTCGGCAAGCTCATCGCTGAGGCAAAGTCCCGCGTCGCGGCTGGCGACACGAATTACGGCGCCTCGACCAAGCCGCTCGTCGACACTGGGCAGATGCTCGAAAAGATCGTTTCGGTGGTGAAGTCTTGAACCTCCACGCTATCGTCCGTTCCGCGATCACGTCCGTGAACCCTGACATCCCCGTTCAGGTCAAGATCAGCACCGGCTACACCACGACGCCGGCCGGCAAGAGCGTCCCGTCATACGCCGCCTATTCCATGATGGGACAGGTGCAAGCGCTGACCTCGACCGATCTCCGCAAGCTTGAAGGCCTGAACATTCAGGGATCCATGCGGACCATCTATCTGTCGGGCTCGCTCGACGGTGTCTCTCGCGTCAAACAGAAGGGCGGCGACCTCGTGACCCTTCCTGACGGCACGACCTACCTGACCACGATGGTCCTCGAACAATGGCCCGATTGGGTCAAGGTGAGCGTGACGCAGCAGGTGGCCTGACATGGTTCTCGGCCCCGTCCCGACGCGTGACACCTATTACACCGCCCTGCGGTCGTTCATGCTGGCGCAACTACCGCCCGGCATCGAGATCGTCCAGGCTCAACAGAACCGGGTTCCCCAGCCGGCCGGGTCGGACTTCGTCACTTTCAACGAGATCGGCCGTCGCCGCCTCTCGACCAACGTGACGACCTACGCCGATTGCTCGTTTGTCGGCACGGTGTCGGGATCGACGCTCACGATCTCGACGATCCATCTCGGGTCGGTGCAGATCGGCAACCGCTTGCTCGGAGAGGCCGTACAGGACGGCACCGCGATCTCCGGGCAGCAATCTGGCTCGGCGGGCGGCGCGGGCGTCTACACCCTGTCTGTAGCTCAGCAATCGCCTATCTCGGGCGTTCCGCTCGCTACCGGTGCCGCGCTAATCTCTCAGCCGACCGAAGTGACGATCCAGACCGACGTGTACGGCCCTAGCGCGGCCGACAACACGTCGATCCTGACGACGCTGCTTCGAGACGGCTACTTCGACCTCTGGCTCACAAGGCAGGGGTACACCGATCAGGGCATCGGCATCCTCGACGTCGGCGAGCCGCGCCAGATGGCGTTTATCGACGGCGAGGACCAGTACGAGGACCGATGGTCTTTCGACGTGAAGCTTCAGGCGAACCAAGTTACCTCGCCAAGCCAGGATTTCGCCGACTCCATCAACCTCGACATCATCGAGGCAGATGCGCCGGGCGCGATCGGGACGGTTCAAGCCGACCCAGCCACGCCGACGCCTACCACCGGCCTCGGTAGCGTCACGGTCAAGAATGGCACCGCAACGCCGGGACAGTTCACCGGGTTCGGCTACAAGCAATACGTTGCGGCATCGGCCTCGCCAACTCTGACCCTGCTACCCGATGTCCGCACGCCCATCACCATGATGGTCGATCCGACGCAGACGACAGACACGCTCAAGGCCCCCTTCGGCGGTTTCGCTTTTTGGGATGGTTCGCTGCTCCACGCTCGCGCTGTGGGCGACGTGTACGAGCTGCGGCTCACGCTCACGGCGACGTCTGCGGTGGCGGGCGGCACGCTCTCCATGGATGTCACGATCGTCGGTCTGACGGTCGCAACTGACTTGGACAGCGAGGCCCTGTCCTATCCGGCAGGCCAGCCGCAGCGGGTCGGGTTCAAGCTTCGGCTGCTCCCCAAGGCCGGGTTCGTCTCGGGTGGTGCGCAGATCTTCGTGACATCCACCGTGCCCTGCACGATCACCAACGAGGTTCTGGTGATCGACCCATCGAACGCCGGGCCATGACATGGCGACCAAGATCTTTTTCAGGTCGAACGAGATCCTGATCGACACGATCCCGACGCCGTTCGTGGCGGGGTCGCTGGTAGCATCCTTCAACGGAACCGCTATCGACATCACACGGTATGGGTCACCCTTCGTCTTCGCCTCGCCGCTCTGGTCGGATGTGGCAGACATCGACGGCAACACGTTCCCGACGCCAGACGCCGCGATGGCCTATCTGGCAAATCAGTTTTCGATGCAGGCTTCAGCAGGTAGCCCGCAACGCAACTACGCGATCCCGGTGAGCGACGGGCAGACGACGCTTCCGATCTCACCCGCACCGGTCGACGTCAACACGATCAATCTCGCGGTCAATGGCGTGCTCTACGCGCCGCCTGACATCGCAGTTTCGGCTCTTGCTGTGGCTTGGCAGGGTGCTTTCGCCCTTTCGGCAACCGACGCGGTCCGCGTCATCTATTTCTGAGAGCGTCTATGCTGACCCAGGCTAAACAGGTTCAAAAGCTGCTTCAGGCGTGGGTCGGTATCGCCGGCTTCTCGACTGCGGGCGGTACGTCCGACACGATCACGTCCGCCCTCACCACCGCGCTCAACACGGCCGGCAACGGTGGTGTGTCGGTCCCCCTTCAGGTTGGATCGTCCAGCACCGAAGGCGTCAATACCTCGGCCGGCTTCAATGTCACCAACGTCTTTCTCGGAACCACCGGCCTTCGCCTGACGGACGGAACCGGAAACGACGTTTACGGCAAGATCACCAACACCGGTTCGACGTGGACCCTGTCTTACTTCTCGGCTCCGGGCGGCACCGAGACGGCCTATACGATGGCCGCAGCGACTTCGATCAATTTCGAGGTCCCCTATGTCTTCACCTTCGACCACCTGCCCTATACGGCGATCGTGGCGCTCGTCGATCGGCACATCGCGCCGGACCTCGCCACCTTCGGGTTCCGGCTCTTCTCGGAAGCACTGACGGTCACGGCGGCCAACACGGTTTCCAACCTGACGAACACGGCGACCTCAACGCTCCAGCAGCTTGTGGTCAACGGGATCGTTTACACAAGCCTCGGCTCGTCGCCGCCCTTCACGGTATCGGGCAAGGCCATCACATGGTCAGCGTCCAATGCCGGCTTCGCGCTCGCCACGACCGATGACGTGAAGGCGGTCTATAGCTACTGATGGCGACCGTTCCGGTCCAGACGAAGCAGACCACAGGCTTCGCACGCCACGCCTACTTCACCGGCTCATCCACTTCGATGCCGGCGATATCCCTCGGCGGCACGAGTTACATCACGCTTGCGGTTACGCCCGTCACGAATGGCGATAGCCTAGCCATCGGCGAGAAGATCGACGCGATCGGTTCAGCCGATCTGCCCAACGGCGTCGCCCTCGCTTCTATCCGCGTCGCGGCCACGAACACAGTGCGGCTCGGCTTCGTCTCAACCGCCATCCTTTCGCTGACCACGCTGACGATCGCGTGGATGATCACGGCGCATCGCTAATCCATTCATCCCGGCGGACATCGCCCCCACAAACCAAGGACGGTTCATGTCCACCATTCCTGCCAGTCAAATCGTCCAAGTTCTGCCCGGCGTTCTCGCCGCAGGTGGAAACGGCCTCGTTCTCAACGGGCTTATGCTGACCACGTCGTATCGCCTGCCGATCAACGCGGGCAATAACGGCAACCTACCGAACGTCTATTCGTTCGCGACCGCTGCGGCAGTTGGATCGTACTTTGGCCTCCTGTCGAATGAGTACGCCAAGGCCGTCGTCTATTTCCAGGGATTCGACAACTCGACCGCGAAGCCGACCGCGCTCCTCATGGCGCAGTATCCCATCGCGGCTGTGTCGGCTTGGCTCAAGTCCGCGCCCATCACGTCGCTACCGCTTTCGACCCTGCAGAGCTTCAACCAGAGCCTCACGGTCAACTTCGACGGCGTGCCGCGCACCGCGACGGTCAGCCTGTCGGGCGCAACCTCGTACACGTCGGTCGGCGCGTTGATCCAGGCGGCGCTCAACGGCACGCAGGTTTCGGACTCCACCTTCACGGGCGCGATTGCTCCCGCCACGGCGTCTTTCGTCGGCTCCATCGCTGGCGACACGCTCACGGTGTCGAGCATCACCACGGGCACGCTGGCACCCGGCGCTATCATCTCCGGCGCTGCGGCCGGCACGCAGATCACGAGCCAGTTCAGTGGCACAACGGGCGGCGCTGGCTCCTACATCGTCACCGCTCCAAACCTGCAGAACCTAGCCTCGACCGCCCTGACGGCGGCCTACGGCATCCTCACGGTCTCCGCTGTGGCGTCCGGCACCATTTCCACCGGCCAGACCGTCATGGCGTCTGGCGTCACGGCTGGCACTCAGGTCACCGGCTACGGAACTGGCGCGGGCCTGACTGGCACCTACTACGTGTCCCCGTCGCAGACCGTAGCATCGGGCTCGCTGCAGACCATCGCAACCCCGATCACCGTCACCTTCGACAGCACCACGGGGTCGTTGTACCTGTTCTCGGGCGACATCGGGGCTTCCGCCTCGGCGGGCTATGCCTCGGGGCCGCTGGCTCTATCGCTCGGCATGACCGCTGCCACAGGCGCGACGCTCAGCCAGGGTGCAGACGGCGCGGTGCCTGCCGCCTACATGGCGAATATCGTGTCCGTGACCCAGAATTGGGCCGCGTTCCAGACGCTGTTCGACCCCGATGGCGGCAACGGCTCCAACTCGCAGAAGCTGGCTTTCGCTCAGTGGGTGAACTCCACCAACAAGCGGTACATGTACGTCTGCCGCGACACCGATCCGGCCCCGACGCTCAGCATCAACGCGCCGACTTGCCTCGGTCAGTTGATCCAGGCCGGCAATCTGTCGGGCACCTACCTCATGTGGGAGCCCGCAAACTCCCTGCCTCCGGGCGGCACGGCGTGGAACCACGGCGCGTTCATCCTCTCCATCCCGCCGTCGATCGACTTCAACGCCACGAACGGCCGCGCCACCTTCGCGTTCAAGAGCCAGACCGGCCTTTACGCTGCGGTGACTGACACCACGACGGCGGCGAACCTCACGGCAAACGGGTATAACTTCTACGGCGCTTACGGCACAGCGAACCAGAACTTCGTGTTCGACTATAACGGTCAGATTTCGGGGCCGTTCCTGTGGGCCGACACCTATGTCGACCAGATCTGGATGAACACGAATTTCCAGACTGCGTTCATGAATCTTCTCGTGACGGTGAAGTCGATCCCGTACAACACGCAGGGTTACAACCTCATCCTCGCGGCCGGTCAGGATCCGATCAACAAGGCCCTGAACTTCGGCGCGATCCGGGCCGGCGTCACGCTGAGCCAGATCCAGAAGGCCGCGCTCCTCACCGCAGCCGGCAAGGACATCTCCACGGCGCTGTATCAGAACGGGTATTACCTGCAGGTTCTTGATGCTGATCCTGTCGTTAGGCAGCAGCGTGGAAGCCCCCCGGCCAATTTCTTCTATACGGACGGCCAGAGTGTGCAGAAGATCACCCTTAACTCCGTCGCTGTTCTGTGATCGGGAGCCGATAGACCATGACCACGATTACAGCAGCCTCCATCGTCCTCACCATCACGGTGGATAGCTACTCGCCTGCGCCGCAGACGATCCAGGGGTTCAGTCCCGACAACGTGACGGACGGCGAAGCCCAGACCATCGCCGAGGGTATGATGGGGGTCGACGGGTATTTTACCGCCGGCTTCTACAACGTGCCTTTCGTGCAGACGATCGAACTGATGGGCGACAGCCCGTCGTGCGCTTTCTTCGACGGGTGGTATGCTGCCCAGCAGGTGCTCAACGGTGGCGCGGGTGACATCCTCTACGCGACCACTGGCATCATCATGTACCCCGGCCTCGGCAAGAAGATCACCGCGAGCAAGGGCGTCCTGACCAGCTACAAGCCCGTTCCGGCAGGTCAGCGGTTGCTTCGTCCGCGCCCGTTCACCATCACATGGGGTCAGCGCACGCCCCTGACGTTGGTCTGAGGCTGAGAGATGGCACGTCAAACTCGAGAAATCCGTATCGGCGTCGAAGGCAAGCGCGATCAGGACAAGCTCTTTGTCGTCACCGAAATGTCGGCAGCGGCGGCGGAGAAGTGGGGGAGGCGGGCGTTTCAAGCGCTCGCCCGCGCCGGGCTCGACATCCTGCCCGATGAAATCGAAGGCGCTAACCTCGCCATGATCGCGGGCTTTGGGTTCAAGGCGCTTGCCTCGGCTCCGACCGATGAGATCGACTGGCTAATGGCGCAACTTATGGCGTGCGTTGTCTACGTGCCGGATCCGGCAAACCCGGCTATCACCCGTGGCGGCTCTGGTCAGCCGCTGTTTGAGAACGACATCGAGGAATACGCGACACGCCTCCGCCTGCAGAAGGAGGCGTTTGAACTCTCGCTGGGTTTTTCGATACCCGTCGTGAAGCCCGTATCCCTCCAGGGTCAGGCGGCAGCGACGTCGAACTGATGACGACGGTCAACGTCCCGCGCACGATCGCGTCGCTGGTATCGTTTCGATACGCCACCCTCACCGAGCTTCAGACGATTTACGGCGTCGAAGACATGTATGACATGATCGAAATCGCGGCTGTAGACAGCCATAATCGCTACATGGCTTCGAAAAAGGCTCAGCCTTGAATATCGTAGACAGCCTTGTCGTTACGCTCGGACTTGATCCTTCTGCTTTCAAGAAAGGGTCCGCCGACGCGGCCGTTGCACAGGCGAAGCTCAAGGATGAGAGCGGCGTTGCTGCCAAGTCCATTGAGGCAGCTAACGCCAAGGCGGGCGAAAGCGTTGCCGCCCTCGGGAGGCGGTTCCTCGGCCTCTACGCTCTCCTGACAGCGGGCAAGGGCGTCAAGGAGTTTGTCGCTGACATCACGTCGGCTGATGCCGCCCTC
>CAZZZQ010000077.1:0-10213 GCA_964658405.1 uncultured Sphingomonas sp. | reverse complement strand
CATACAGTCGCCATTACGAAGGACGGCCCCGTAGTTCTCACGCGCTAAAGCAGGAATTCCTTTGTAATTCCCTAGAACTGCGCTAATATAAGTGTTGCTGTGTGCTTCAGCACGCGGCATTCGAGAAAAGGGCTTGTCCCTGCTTTCAAAGGAGATCGTTTGTCGAAGGAAGATGCAATTGAGGTGATGGCAGTTGTCGTCGAGACGCTGCCAAACGCGATGTTCAAGGTCGAACTTGAGAACAAGCATCAGGCACTCGCTCATGTTTCGGGCCGTATGCGTAAGAACTTCATTCGTATCCTCCCCGGCGACCGCGTCGCGATTGAGCTCAGCCCGTATGACCTCAACCGTGGCCGCATTGTCTACCGCTACAAGTAACGGCATCTCTTCGCTGTTTCGAATCAGTCGGTAATCACTGCACACAATCCAGTTTTGCCAAGCAGGTAGTAGCACGCCTGCGCATTTGAAGGGAATCACATGAAGGTCCGTGCATCCGTAAAGAAGATCTGTGACAAGTGCAAGGTCATTCACCGCCGCGGCGTGGTGCGTGTCATCTGCGAGAACGCCAAGCACAAGCAGCGCCAGGGCTAATCTCCTGGCCTCGCTCCTGCGAAGGCCTAACAAGTACGACCCGGTCCCGCCAGGCTAGTTAGCCGAAGTCAAGGCTTGCGTTGAACCTGCCGGATCCTCCGTAAACAGACACCCCGCCTCTGCGACCAGCTCGCAGAGCCCAACCGAAAAGGAACCCCATGGCACGTATTGCTGGAGTTGATGTCCCTAACAACAAACAGGCGCGCATCGGACTCACATACATCTTTGGTATCGGCGATTCACGCGCTGCCAAGATCCTCGCGAAGGCGGACATCGATCCGATCGCGAAGATTGGCACGATCGATGAAGATGGCCTGAACCGCATCCGTCAGGTGATTGAAGCTGAAGGCCAGATCGAGGGCGATCTCCGCAAGGACATCTCGCTCAACATCAAGCGCCTCATCGAGATCCAGTCCTACCGTGGTCTCCGCCATCGCCGCAGCCTCCCGGTTCGCGGTCAGCGCACCCACACCAACGCTCGCACCCGCAAAGGCCCGCGTAAGGGAACCGTTGCCGGCAAGAAGAAAGCGACGAAATAAATGGCGAAGACTCAGAATCAGCAGAAGACCGGTAAGGCAGCAGGCAAGGGTAAGAAGTTCAAGAAGCGCGAACGCAAGAACGTTCCATTTGGTCTTGTCTTCATCCAGGCTTCCTTCAACAACACCATCGTCACGATCACTGACCAGACGGGCAACACGCTCTCCTGGAAGTCGTCTGGCTCGCTTGGCTTCCGCGGCTCCCGTAAGGGCACCCCGTTTGCCGCGCAGCAGGCAGCTGTCGGCGCCGCCAATGCAGCGCGCGACCATGGTCTCCGCTCGGTTGACGTTCGCGTCTCGGGTCCCGGCTCCGGCCGTGAATCCGCGATCCGCGCACTCGCAACCACCGGCATTGAGGTCCGCAGCATCCGGGACGTCACGCCGATGCCGCACAATGGCTGCCGCCCTCCAAAGCGCCGCCGCGTCTGATTTGTTCTCTGGAGGGGAGGGAAGAGCGGGTGTCGTCTACTCACTCCTTCCCTCTCCCTCTTTTCTCTACATAGGATCGCGACGAAGCGCAGCCAGCGCGTAAAACGATCGACACAGCTACATGACCTAGGAGCAATACCATGGCACGTTACACCGGACCCGTCTGCCGCCTCTGCCGCCGCGACGGCACCAAGCTTTTCCTCAAGGGCGCAAAGTGCTTTACCGAGAAGTGCCCCGTCGAGAAGCGCAACTTTCCCCCAGGCCAGCACGGCCAGTCGAAGAAGGTCAAGAAGGTTGTGGGCTACGGTCTGCAGCTGCGTGAGAAGCAGAAGGCCAAGCGCATCTACTTCACGCTCGAGACCCAGTTCCGCGCGTACTATCAGAAGGCCTCGAACAAGACCGGCGTCACCGGCGAACTCCTGCTCCAGCAGCTTGAGACCCGCCTCGACAACGTTGCATACCGCCTCGGTTTTGCAATGAGCCGCCGCCAGGCCCGCCAGGTTGTTCGTCACGGCCACGTTCTGGTCAACGGCCGCAAGGTCAACATCCCGTCCTTTCAGTGCAAGGTTGGAGATGAGATCGCAATCCGTGAGGGTTCGAAGGCTCTGGTCATCCTCGAAGAGTCGAAGAACTTCGCTGCCGGCCAGCGTTCGGTCGTCTGGATCGACATCAACCGGGATAACCTCTCCGGTAAGATCGTCGCCCTGCCGAAGCGCGAGGACATCAGCCTGCCAGTCAACGAGCAGCTGATCGTCGAACTCTACAGCAAGTAGCTGTGGGCAATAAGATTGGGTGCGCCCACGTCCGGAGCATTGGACGTGGGTTTTGCCCGCCACAACCCCTTGGGGCTGTGAACTGTACCAAAACAACCTGACTCGCAACCGAACCACCCCGCCGTCTCGCAGAATGCATCGCGAGTGAGTCGGACAAGGAGAAACACATGCTTTGGAGAGGTTTTCAAAAGCCCAAGCGTCTCGCAGTTGACACCGAAACCCTGACCGACAAGTACGGCAAGTTCTCCGCTCAGCCCTTTGAGCGCGGCTTCGGTACGACCATCGGCAATGCGCTCCGCCGCACCCTTCTCTCGTCGATCGAGGGAGCTGCCGTCACCGCCGTCCGTATCGAGGGCGTGCTGCACGAGTTCCAGTCCATCACGGGCGTTGTAGAAGACGCGACCGACATCATCCTGAACCTCAAGCAGATTCCCTTCAAGCTTGCCGGCGACGGACCAAAGGCCCTCTACCTGCGTGCTGATGCCGCAGGTGTCATCACCTCCGGCATGATCGAGGCTGATGGCGACGTCGAGATTCTCGACAAGAACGTCTACATCTGCACCGTCTCCGAGGGTGGCAAGATCGACATGGAGATGCGCCTCAAGCGCGGCCGTGGCTACATCTCTGCTGATAAGAACTTCGACGGCGATCTCGGCCTCGGCTTCATTCCGGTGGACTCCGTTCACTCGCCCGTCCGTAAGGTCAACTACCTCGTCGAGGCTGCACGTCTCGGTCAGATCACCGACTTCGACAAGCTCACCATCGAGATCTGGACGAACGGCACCGTTCTCCCGGCCGATGCACTCGGTCTCTCCGCCAAGCTGCTGAAGGATCACATGACGATCTTCATCAACTTCGAGGAGGAGATGGAGGCTGGTCACGACGGTCTGCACGACGGCCCGGCGATCCGCAACGAGAACCTCAACCGTTCCGTTGAGGAGCTTGAGCTCTCCGTCCGCAGCTACAACTGCCTGAAGAACGCCAACATTGCCACCATCGGCGAGCTGATCCAGAAGACCGAAGCTGAGATGCTGAAGACCAAAAACTTTGGCCGCAAGTCGCTCAACGAGATTAAGGAAATCCTCGCGCAGATGGGCCTGTCCCTCGGCATGAAGATTGACGAGAACGGCAACCCCCAGCCCGGACCGACCTCGGTTCTGCCGGCAGCCACACTCGCAGCGTCGTTTGGCAACTTTGACGACGATGATGAGGACGAGGACGACGACGAGGACTTCGATCTTCCCGCCGCCAACGAGCCAGAGAACTTCTAACTTCACCGGGGCGGTGAGCTTCAACACTCACCGCCCTACGTTTCACCGGGCTCCGGCCCAGTGGCACCGCGCCGCTTCCATGCAGCGCTATCCCAAGCAGTAACCGACTCACGGCTTTAGCCGAGTCGAAGGAGATCACCCCGCCATGCGTCACCGCAATGCAGGATTCAAACTAGGACGAAATACCAGCCACCGCCGTGCCATGCTGCGGAATCTGGTCACCTCGATCATCTTGATGGACCGCGTCGAGACCACCATCACCAAGTGCAAGGCCACGCGCCCGATCGTCGAGAAGATGATCACGCTCGGCAAGCGCGGAACCGTTCACGCACGCCGCCAGGCTCTCTCGTACATGATGACGCCTGAGTCGGTCGACCGCCTCTTCAACGTCGTTGCGCCCCGCTACACCACGCGCCCCGGCGGATACTGCCGCATCACGCGCCTCGGCGCCCGCAAGGGTGACGCAGCTGAGATGGCGTTCATCGAGCTCCTCGGAGCCGAGCAGGAATTGAACGAGAAGGCCCAGAAGCGTGAGGAGACGCGCGCGAAGAAGCGTGAAGAGCTCCAGAAGCAGATGGAAGAGCAGAACCCGGGTCAGGCCCCCGACACCGAAGCATAAGCAGCGGCCGATGAGAGCGAGGCGCACCCAAGTGGTGCGTCTTTCTTATTTAACTTTGTGGAGGATGATCTCTCTTTGTGTTGGGAATGATCTCCCGACAATCGAAGCTCAATGCACAGTCTTTGCCGCTATGCTTGGCCGCATACAGCGCCTGGTCAGCGCGCTCTATCAGCTCGGCCCCATCTCGAACCGTATCGTCGATCGTCGCAATTCCGATACTGACGGTCATCGGGCACTTGCCCCATTCAAAGTCTCTGATGGCGACCCGCAGCCTCTCTGCCCATAGAAGGGCAGAAGCCGTATCGGTTTCGGGGAGAATGACGGTAAACTCCTCTCCACCGTAGCGGGCGGCGTGGTCCGTCAGCCGAACGGTCTGCTGGAGGAGCATCGCAAGCCTGCGTAAGGCAAAGTCTCCCTCAGCGTGACCAAGCGTATCATTCAGCCGTTTGAAGTTATCGATATCCAGCAGAACAACTGACAGCGGGCGATGTCGTCTTCTTGCCATGGAGAAGTCGATCTCAAGTCGTTGATCGAACGATCTGCGATTACTCAACCCGGTCAGGCTGTCCGTCACCGCAAGCTGGGCCAGCAGCTTGTTCGCTTCCTCCAGCTTGTCCTGGTACTCACGAATCTTCAAATCCCGCGCGTATTCGGCAGTAATGTTCTGTGAGATTCCAGCGACGTTCTGCTGACCGGCTGCGTCATAACAGCGAAACTTGAAGCTCTTCCAGTAATCGACAGTTCCACTCGGAGTCTCCACAGGGGTCAGCGATTCTACGATCCCTTCCTGGCTCAGCGCCTCAAGATCCGTAGCGCGAATGTCTTCACAGAGAGCAGGGGAAAAGACGTCCTCATCGGTCCTCCCGATCAGCCAATCCTGCGTGACGTTAAAAGAATCACAGTATCGCTTGTTGTAAAAGACATAGCGTCGCTCCGAATCCTTGATATAGCTCACGAAAGGGCTGGCGTCCATAAATGCACGAAAGAGTTGATCGCTGGTTCGAAGCTGAGTCTCCGCGGCCTCCCGTTCCTTCAAGGCGCGTTGCAGAGCCTCCTGCTTCTGCCTCAGCTCCATCCTGGCCATGACCTGGCGCCCAAGAACGCGGAGCGCCATCTCCTGAACGGCCGTCAGCTGGCGGGGAACGGTGTCGATCACGCAAAGAGTTCCCGCTGCAAAGCCATCCGGCGTATTGATCGGGACGCCGGCATAAAAACGTATGTTTGGATTGCCTGTCACAAAGGGATTGTTGACGAAGCGTTCATCCTGCCAGGTGTCTTCGATGACGAGGATGCTTTCAGGAGACTTGATGGCGTGGGCGCAGAATGAGAGCTCAATCGGACAATCCGAGTTCGGCATTCCAACCGTGGCCTTCGACCACTGGCGTGTGCCGTCCAGAAGATTCATCTGACTCATGGGAGCGCCACATGAGAGCGCTGCGAGTTGAGCCAACTCGTCGAACTCTTCCTCAGGCAGCGTATTCATCAAACCAAGAGCGGTTACCGCTCTTGCTCTCGCATCCTCTAGCACCATGCTCAGGCCCCACAGGCTGACGCGCCTATAGTAACAAAGGTAACATGTGCGAACAACAAGTCGAAGCTAACTAGTGCTTAATCAACCACATCACCCATCCAGCAGCGATCGTTCCACCTACGAACAGCACGAAACAAAACGCCCCAAACCGAATCATTTTGCTTGGCTCGGATCGCTGGGTGATCCCGAATACGATCGAGCAGAAGAATGCGAAGAGCACCATGGCGCTGAAGTGAGAGAGCATCAGGACTGCTTCCTCCCGGTTGCAAGCGAATGGGCATCCACGGCGCTGATCAGGTTCAGCAGGCCGGCTACCACAATAAACTTGCTGCCATAATCTGCGACCGCGGTCTGAACGGACGAAGCTCCAAGATCCGTGGCGCGAGCGATAAAGTACAACGCACCCGTTCCGAGATCTCCCGCGAAGTTCAGGATGTCGAGCAGCTCCGAGGTGTTCGGAACATAGACCTTGCCCTGGAGGGCAAGCCCGATGCAGAACATCGCGATGATGGAGACGAGCAGGAGGGAGCCGCGAATCCACTTCTTCAACAGGAAGTGGCCAGCGCCAGGGATCAGCCAGCCGGCAACCAGAATCACAATCGGCGCAACAGGAGACCTGCCCTGAACCCGCGTCACTACCTGAGCATTTGTCGCCATTTCTCCTCAATCATACCAGTTACAAATACACCGTCCCTAGATCCGGACAAGCTCCGTCTGGATCCTTCCAGTGACCTCGGCGCGGCCCGGATAGGTCATCATATCGATCTCGCTGCGTACCCCGAACTCACCGGGAAAGTAGATTCCAGGCTCCACCGAGAAGCACGTCTTCGGCAGTAGCAGGCGCTCGTCATGCGTCTCGAGATTGTCGAGGTGCGCGCCGTTGCCGTGGATTTCAGTGGCGATGTTGTGCCCGGTCCGGTGGGTAAACCACTCGCCAAAGCCTGCGTTTGCGATCACTGCCCGAGCCGCATCATCGGCCTTCCAGCCGGGGATCGATTCACCAGCCGCATAGGCCTTCTGGACGCACTGGATCGCCGCATCACGGGCGTCCCGTACTGTCTCAAAGACAAGCTGCTCGCGGTCAGACGGCGCCCGGTCGACGACACCGGTCCACGTGATGTCGTAGTAGACGGAACCCGGCTGGTCGAGCGTCCCCCACATATCGATCAGCACGAAGTCGCCACGGGTGATGGCCTTGGAGCTCTCGGGCGACGGCTCATAGTGCGAGTCGGCGCTGTTGGCTCCGCAGCTGACGTTCGGGCCATGCTCCCATATCAGGCCCTCGGCCCGCATGGCGTGCTGCAGATACTCGACCATGGCGAACTCGTTCGTCCCTGCACCGCGAACTCGATTCCCCATCTCCTTCCAGCCGGCCGCGAGGATACGGTCAATCTTGTCCTTCGCGGCATAGTGCGTCGCGATCTGCACGTCGCTGAGAACCGCTTCGAACTGGCTGACCAGGTTGGCGGAGCTGACGATCTCCTTGCCCATCTCGCGCAGCACCTCGATCGTGCCGGCGTCGACCAGCGAGATGGCCATGATGGCGTTGCGTCGGGAATACTGCATCGCCAGCCGGGTCGTCCCGGTTAGCAACTCGCCAAGTCCAGCCTCAAGCTCCTGCCAGGAGGAGTACATGGCCCGGCTGCCGGGAAGGGAATCGAGCCGCCCGCTTTCGATCCGGTGCACCAGCTTCTTCGGCTCGCCGGTCGCCGGGATCAGGTAGAACCAGCGGCGCGTGACGTGTGCATTCTCATCCAGCCCGAGGATGCGATAGGCGAGCGGATCGCGATGGTGGTGGTCGTAGAAGAGCCATCCGTCCAGCTTCTGGTCCCGCAGTGCAGCCTGTACTTCCTGAAGGTTCATACATCTCTCCCGAGAGGCGATTGTAATGGGTCTTGGTGCAAGAGCGAAGGGCGTGCTCCCGGTTGGAAGCACGCCCTTCTTGTTCGTGGTGAGTTGCGACTATGCGTTGACCTGGTTGGCGGTTGCAGCGGCGGCCGCGGCAGCAGCAGCTGCGGCCTTGTCCTTCTCGGCCTTGCGGGCAAGGATGGAGTTCTCTCCAAGCTCGTCTGCAAGCTTCTCCGTCGTGAAGGACTCGATGACGTCGCCAGCCTTGATGTCCTTGAAGTTGGCGAGATCGATACCGCACTCGACACCCTGCCGGACCTCGGACACATCGTCCTTGACGCGCTTGAGCGATGCAATCTTGCCCTTGTAGACCTCGACTCCATCGCGAAGAACACGCACCTGCGCATCCCGCTTGATGAGGCCGTCGGTTACGCGGCAACCGGCAATCTGACCGACCTTGGTGATCTTGAAGACCTGGAGTACTTCAGCGCGGCCAGAGTAGTTCTCTTTGAACACTGGCTCGAGCATGCCGTACATGGCCTTCGTGATCTCATCCTGCAGCTCGTAGATGATCGAGTGGAGGCGAATCTCGACGCCCTCGCGCTCTGCAACCTCGGCCGATTTGCGATCCGGACGAACGTTGAAGCCGATGACGACGGCGTTCGAAGCCGAAGCAAGCAGGACGTCCGATTCCGTAATCGCGCCGACACCGGAGTGGAGGACACGAACGCGAACCTTCTCGGTCGACATGCGCTGCAGCGAGTCGGCCAGCACTTCGACCGAACCCTGCACGTCGCCCTTCAGGATCAGGTTG
Organism: uncultured Sphingomonas sp.; assembly: GCA_964658405.1. GTDB lineage: Bacteria > Acidobacteriota > Terriglobia > Terriglobales > Acidobacteriaceae > Edaphobacter. The sequence goes on along the minus strand of CAZZZQ010000077.1, from coordinate 1,801 downwards.
AGATCCTTCATGCCGGCATGCTTGATCTGCTCCGCAAGGCCCTCGAGCGAGACGCGTGAGCTCTTCGCCAGCTGTGCCTCGCGCTCCTTCATCTTGCGATACTGCGCGATTCCCTTGGCCTTGTCGCGATCCGCCATGACCAGGAAGGTGTCGCCGGCGTCCGGCATTCCTTCAAGACCAAGGATCTCGACCGGGGTGGACGGGCCAGCCTCGGTGATCGGACGACCGCGATCGTCGAACATGGCGCGAATCTTACCGAAGGTGTTGCCGACGATGTAGCTGTCGCCAAGCTTCAGGGTTCCGTTCTGCACCAGCACGCTGGCGACGGCGCCGCGGCCGCGATCCAGCTTGGCCTCAATGACGGTTCCAACGGCAGGCCGATCCGGCTGAGCCTTCTTCTCGTGAACATCGGCAACCAGGCAGATCATCTCCTCGAGCTTGTCGAGGTTAAGGCGCTGCTTGGCCGAGACTTCGACGAATTCAACGTCTCCGCCCCATCCGATAAGCTGCAGACCACGCTCGCCGAGCTGCTGCTTGATGCGGTCCGGATTTGCGCCGGGCTTGTCGATCTTGTTGATGGCAACAATGATCGGCACGTCAGCGGCCTTGGCGTGATCGATTGCCTCAAGCGTCTGGGGCATGACACCGTCGTCCGCCGCGACCACGATCACGACGATATCCGTGATCTTGGCTCCGCGAGCACGCATGCGCGTAAACGCCTCGTGACCCGGGGTATCGAGGAAGACGATCTCGCGACCGAAGGCAGGCGAGTCCGGCTTGGTGACGTGGACCTTGTACGCACCGATGTGCTGGGTGATTCCGCCCGCTTCGCCCGCGGCCACATCAGTGGACCGGATGGCATCGAGCAGGGAGGTCTTACCGTGGTCGACGTGACCCATGACCGTGACGACCGGGGACCGCGTGATCTCGACCATGCCGGTCGTATCTTCGAGGAAGCCTTCGATTGCCTCGTTCTCCAGTTGCTCTTCGACCGAGATGATCTGGGCATCGGCACCGAACTGGCGCGCGACATCCTTGACCAACTCGCCCTCGAGCGACTGGTTGACCGTGACGAATACGCCCTTCATCAGCAGCGTTGCGATCAGATCCTTACCGCGAACGTCCAGCTTCTCAGCCAGATCCTTGACGCTGATTCCTTCCGTCACCGTGATGGTCTTGGTGATCGGCATGGGTTCGCGTGAGATCTGCTGGCCGCCGTAACGTGGTGGCGGCTGGAAGCCCTTCATCGGGCCTTCCTTCGACTTCTCGTAGCGCTGACCGCCGCGACGCTGGCCCGGACGTGCTGCCGGACGCATGCCGCTCGGGTTCTCACCCGGTCCGGGCATCACACCCGGTGCGCCACCAGGACCGCCCGGACGAGCCGGGAATCCAGGACGAGCCGGGAAGCCGGGACGTGCGCCCGGAGTGAATCCGGGACGTCCGGGGACACTGCCGGGAGCGCCGGGGCCGCCCGGATACGTGCGCGTGGGGTGCATCGGACGACGAGCGCCCGGAGCCATTCCAGGTGCGCCGGGACGGAAGCCGGTCGAGCCGGGAGCCTGGCCGGGACGCGGCCGCTCAAAGATCGGACGGCTGCGGGCCGGGGTGCCCGGGGCGATCGGAGGTGCAGTATAGATGGGCCGGGGACCGGTCTGCGGCATGATGATGCGTCGGGGAGCGGGACCGGGAGGTGGCGGAGGAGCGACCGGTGCGGTCTCTGCGGGAGCTGCTTCGACCGGCGCTGTGGCAACCGGGGCGGTCGGTTCAACAGGCTGTGCAGGAGCCGCAGGGGCAGCAGCAG
>CAZZZQ010000076.1:6058-10258 GCA_964658405.1 uncultured Sphingomonas sp. | reverse complement strand
CGCAAACAGCGACGACGAAGACGGAGAGAATGACGAACTTAATGTTGCGGTCCTCCGGGCGACCTTGGGGGGACGAGAATTACATGGGCGAGTGATAAGCGCATTCCCCCAGGGCACCGCCAAACTCTTCCGAAAGACGGCTTTGCGGTGGATTGAGTTAGGAGAGGTCGAGGTCGACGAAAATGGCGACTTCAACTTTAAAGTAGGAGATAGCTGGGAGTATTCCGGCTCGGGCCAGTTCCTCATTCGTTTGGAAGATCCTGCTGGCAAGGTCGCCCAAGGTTTTGTCGCCTTGCCCGAACTGAGGGAAATCGCGCGACGCTTAGGAACAAACTCGCAAAACTTCTTTAGCCTTCTGCAAAGCAAGGAAACTACGGCAGACGTTGCGGCCATTTTGGAATTCATTCGGACGCACCCCGATTGGTTGCCAAAGCGTGAGATCAGCGGTTCCGGATCGAATCCAAAGACGCAGACGGACGAAACGCAAGTTGTGGTCGTTGATGTATTGATGAGTCAGAGCAATCAGGTGTCGGTATCCCCTCCCGCTGGCTCTACAAGCTGGTCCGCCGAAGCCCGGTTCATGCAGGATGTATTTGCGGCTTTTCAGCGGAGACGTGGGCCGATAGATTCTGTCGCGTCCAACGGTCCGCCTGATGACCCTGAGAGCGAGGATGAAGAAGATTCGCTTCAGGAGACGGAGAAGGCCGCGAAAGAGAACGCGAGGGCTCTCCAGTCTTTTGATCGCTTACTAAGTCAGCTGATCGACAGGGACGAAGATCATCGGCAGTCCGTCCGAGCTCTGCAGATCGCGCAGTATGTTTGCGAACGGCTTCAAGTCGAGCCCTTTCAGGTTCAAGCATATTTAGATCGCATCCTGGGCTCTTTCACCCGCAAGAGCGTCATCGAGGAAGTCCGAGATCTTGTAAACGCCTTAGCTTTGCTGTGGTCAACCCGTATCAATGCCCCGGCCTCTCAGAAGGCCGCGCTGCTACGTAGACAAATTCTGCGACTCAATACTGAATTTCCCGATCTGTGCCCGTCTCTCGATCCAGTGGGCGGGTTTGCCAGCCGCTTTTCCGGAATCGACGATCCGGCCGCGCTCTGGAACGCGGCAAGCTCAGAGAAGACCATTCAAGAAGAGATGATTATGTTTTGGGCGACCCATTCGAAGACTTTGAATCCCTCGGCGTTCCCAATGCTGAGTCGCCTGATTGAATGGAATGTTTTGCAGGATGGGTGGTCTCCGAGGGTTATACGGATGCCGTCTTATTCCGAACACTGCCCACACTGTTGGATGGCTCTTTCGGGCGTGGAATCTTCGCGACTACGCAACATGGGCGTCGCCACCTGCCCTCGTGGCAAGGTTCTTCTTTGTGAGGAGTACTAGACATGGCTAGCCCGACTCTTTCCGATCTTCTGCAAGCCGCGACAAAAGCTAGAGAGCCTCGCTTTACGGAAGTTCTTGGCATCGCAGCCGGCGGGGTTGATCCGCTCGGCTTGCGTCAAATCAATTTCCAACTCATGGACCTCGTCCTACCTGGCCTCAACAACGTCGCACGTAACATCCGTCCGTATGCCGCAATCGCATGGGCGTGGAGACGAGCCGCTTGGTGTGCAAAAGAGAGTGGCCTCCAAACGGTAATGTTGGGTGACCTGCAGGACTTCGTCGACCGCATTGAAGTGATCTTTGCATGGTCTCAATTTCTTCGTGATCCTGAAGCAGATTTGCCGGGGAGAGATTTTCTGGCTCCTCTCTGTAGGCTAGAGGTCTTCGAGTTCGCAGGAAAGCAGTGGGAGCTATGGAGGGACGCCCGCAAGTATTCCACTGCCTTGAGCGCTCCCGTCAACTACGGTCCAGCGGTGAAAACCTTGGGTTGGATCGAGGCTTCGACGAACTACAACGGTGCATTCGTGAGTTCAAATAGAGTTGGCCCGGCGCTCGACAAGTTCGAGGAAGCACTTGGCAGCGGCATCCAGCATCCGGCTTTTTGCAAGCTCGGTGCCGTCACAGTCACCCGTGAAGAAGCAAAGGCTTGGGGGGCAGCCTGGAATCTGGATTTGCCGACCGACGAAGAAAAGCGAGTGATGCTGTTGTGTTTGACCGATGCCGAGCGAAGCCAAGCGCTTCGTAACGCTTCGGTATGCATTGCTGAGGATGTCACCTTCAGAAATGGTGATCTCGCCGTAGCGGGTATTCGTGCTGATCTGTGCGGTCAACCATCGGAGTTCCATCCAAGTATCGACCTCAAAGCGGTGACGCAATCGTGGCGCGCGCTTCAAATGAGGCAACTTTTCAGGTTAGCTTTGGAAGCCCTGTTGCATTGGACGACTGTGACTGTTAGTGAAAAGCCGCGACCCACAGCGAAACTGGCGGAGATTTTTCTCGCCGACGCCGGTAACACGCCAACCACGGCAGAGTGGATGGATACGGAGGGATTGATGAGCCTCAGCATCCCCGAACAGATCAATCGGCTTGAGGATGCAATCACTAGACACGCCGACCTCACAGAACTAGCCCGCAAAATTCGCGCAGCGCTAGCGGTGAGTCTCTTCGAATCCTTCGAGGAGCACGTTATCCAGAGCCCTGACCGTCTGCCGCTTTCAAAGGCGCGAAGCGAGGCGAGGTCTCTTGCTGAAGATTCGTCTCAGGCCTTCATCGAGCATGTTTTATCGTCGTGGGTCTTCGGACAGCACGTGTACTGGTCAGTGGGTCGAGGACTTGGGGATGCACGAGGTAGAGGCAAAACAATTTTAAGGCTAAAGGTTGTTCCCGAAGAAGAAGGATGGACGCTTGCACCAGGAACAAACATCCGAAACACACCTCGCGCTACTCCTGATCGACTTGATACGGCCGTCAACTTGTTGCGGCAGACAGGTTTGTTCACAGCGTCGCATGGGGAAAGTCGGCTACGTTAGACATATAAGGGCAAAAGGGGAATCAAATGAGCGAAGCAGTCCCCGCAGTGATGGCACCGCAAATCCTCCACCTGTCGATTCAGCGATTCAGGGGAATAGAAACGTTATCGTGGTTTCCTCAAGCTGGCGTGAATGTCGTCCTCGGTGGCGGGGACGTTGGGAAAACTACGATTCTCGATGCTATCGGACTACTCCTCAGCCCCACAAATCCGGCCATGCTCTGCGACACAGACTACTTTGATCGGGCCATCGATGAAGGATTCGTCATCGAAGCAGTCGTTGCCTTGCCTCTCGCAAGCGGGATAAATCGGCAAAACCGCCCAACTTGGCCTTGGGAGTGGAACGGTAAAGAAGCTGTGGTGCCTTCAGCTTCGGTCCAGGAAGGCGAGGTCGGTCCTCCCGTCTATCGGCTTAGAGTCTCCGGACACGAGGACTTCGAAATTTCGCACGAAATCGTTCAGCCGGATGGGAGCACGGAATTCCTTTCGACAGCTCTGCGACGTTCGATTGGGCTCGTGAGATTGAGTGGCGATGATCGCAATGATCGCGACCTTCGCTTGGTTTCCGGTTCAGCCTTGGACAGACTCGTCTCGGACAAAACGCTCCGCTCACGCCTTGCTAACGAGCTTGCGAAAAGCGACGTCAGAGGCGAGCTCTCCGAGGAGTCAAAGCAAGTCTTGGAAAGCCTCGATAAAACTTTCCTTGAAAGGAGCCTCCCTTCAGGGCTGGACTTGGAGATTACTGGAGGTCAAGGTTTTTCTGTGGCGGCCTTAGTTGGCTTAACAGCATTACGTTCAGGAATACGGCTCCCACTATCGAGTTGGGGTTCAGGCACACGTCGAATTGCCGCTCTCACCATTGCCGAGCAGAATCAAGGCGAGGCTCCTGTGACATTGGTCGATGAGATCGAACGTGGCCTCGAACCCTACCGGCAACGTTCGATGATGGAGAAGTTGCAGGCTGGAAAGTCGCAAGTATTCGTAACCACCCACAGCCCTAGCGCACTCTCTGCAGCGTCGAAGGCAGCGCTTTGGTATGTCGATCACAAGGGTAATGTTGGACCGCTGAAGAGTGAAGAGGTCGAGCGCCATCGCAAGTCCGATCCGGAGACGTTCCTAGCCAGGTTGACGATTGTTGCTGAAGGCGCGACGGAGGTAGGGTTTGTCAAATACTTGTTTGATCATGCGATGGGGCTGAATTTGGAAGCGAATGGTCTGCACATCACTGACGGCGTTGGACATGAAAGCTCTCTCAATCTTCTTGAAGCTTTGAGCGAGTCAGGAG
>CAZZZQ010000076.1:0-6048 GCA_964658405.1 uncultured Sphingomonas sp. | reverse complement strand
AGTGCACTTTGGCGGATTCGTTGATGACGAGGGAAAGCTCAGCGGTCGATGGTCTGCGCTTTCAGGAAAGATGGGCAGCCTCCTGTTTCGTTGGAAGCAAGGGTGTCTTGAAGAAAACATATTCGCTGCTTTGACAGACGACCAACTAGAAACCTTCTTAATAGATCCCCTTGACCGGAGGACAGGTCAACGGTGGAGGACTCTCGCTGACCGGCTTGGTACAGAGGACAAGAGTTTCCAATCCTTACAAGCTGCTGCTGGAGGAAAGCTGAAGGCGGTGATGCTTGAGGCCTGTCTCGGTACCGTTCCCGCCGGAAAGGACGCGGAAAAGAAGGAGTACCAACGGCACTCCCAAATTTGGTTCAAAAGCATTCTTGGCGGGCGAGAACTCGCTTCTAAATCAATCAAGCTGGGTCTTTGGCCAACAATCAAATCCGAGATCATGCCTTTCCTGAACGCCGTTAGGACGGCAATAGACTTGGATGCCAAGGAGGATCTTTAGGGGATGGGTGACCTTAGCGTACGCGACGCCCTCAGATCGAACGCTCCTCTGGTCGTCATCGAAGCCCCAGCGGGATGCGGAAAGACTCATCAAGGGGCTGACTATGCAAAAGAAGTAGTCTCAAGAGCCGGCAAAGACCGTCTTTTGGTCCTCACGCATACCCATTCTGCGTGTTCTGTTTTCTCCGATAGAGCTATTGGAGATATTCGCAAGCGGATGGACGTTCGAACCATTGATAGCTTTATCGGTGCAATTGCGGGGGCCTATCACAGCGGGTTGGCTCTTCCTGCGGACATTCCATCTTGGATTCGGCAGACCAATGATGGTCATTCGCTAATTGCGACCAAAGTCGCAGCGTTGCTGCGTGATCGACCGATGATTGCCGCATCGCTGGTGTCGCGGCATCCTGTCATCATCTGTGACGAACACCAGGATTCGAGCGGAGATCAACATGGGGTTGTCACAGCTCTTCTACGCCAAGGGGCAAAAGTTAGGCTCTTCGGAGATCCGATGCAAAAGATTTTCAAAGACAAGGCTGTGCCCGGTGCGGCCCCGCCGCTTCGTTGGGAAGACGTCGCGGCAGCCGCTGACACCTACGAATCTTTGGATACCCCCCATCGTTGGAAGAGCGGCTGTCTTCAACTTGGTTCATGGACGTTGAAGGTCCGCGAGACCCTGAAATCCGGTGGGCGCATCGACCTTCGGAGCGGACTCCCACCCAGCGTAACGGTTTACTACAGAGAGAATGAAGCCCAGAGAAATCTCGACTATCGACTGAGCGGTACCGAGAGGCGAGACATAGATACTTTCGAGAAAGCTCAGCCATCTCTGCTGATTCTGAGTCGTCATAATCAAACCTCAAGAGCGCTTAGATCCCATTTCAACCGCCGCATCACTTTGTGGGAAGGTCACACAAGAAATGCGTTAGAGACGTTAGCTCAGTCTGTTTCTTCCAAGCCGGATGATGCCGTTTCTCTGGCTGCCGCCGTAGTGAAGTTCCTCGATGAGGTTTGCAAGGGTTTTAGTCCGACTGCTTTCGGAGACCGCTTTCAACGAGAGGTTGCTGAGGGTTGCTCTAAGCAAAGCCGAGGCAAACCGGCGTCAATCCAAAATCTCGCGCGATGCATAGTCAACAATCCCGACCACCGCGGGGTCGAGAAGATGTTGACCCTACTGTCGTCTTACATCGAGTCGAACGCCGACTTTGCCGACGTGAAAGTTGACTGCCATCGGGAGTTTTGGGACGCAATTCGACTTGGGAGATTCGATACAGTCGAACGTGGTCTCACTGAGATATCGCATCACCGAACCTTTTCTAGACCGAAGCCACATGACAGGGCAATCAGCACTATTCACAAGGCCAAAGGACTTGAATGTCAAAGCGTCCTACTGATACCTTGCGATGGCAAAACATTCCCAGACAACGAGGATTCAAGGTGCTTGTTGTACGTCGCGTTGACTCACGCAAAGGCTAAGCTCGTCCTCGTGGTTTCGAGAAACAACCCAAGTCCCTTGTTTGTCATTTAGTATTCGGCGGTCGCGTGTGTCGATGCCCGAGCAGGGCCATCAGAGCTTTGCCAACATCTTGGGTCCAAGGCCCATCTCAATCACTTCGCCGACGTACCCCGATGCGTCGGCGGCATCGAAATAGCAGAACCGAAACCCTTTAGCTTCAGGGCTGTTTGCGTTGGCTGAATCAGTGCCCAAATACACTCGCCAGACAAAGGGTTTCAGCCTAGGACCGACGAAAAACTGGCTGCGAGAATAGAAACCATCTTGGTTGCGCTCAGCCGTCAGCACATGACACCACTGTCTCATCCTTGCCTCCTCTGGAATCAACTCCGGGAGGATGATGTCTTCGACAATCTTCGCGGGCGGTGTTCCTACGCCTGAATAGATGAAGCGTTTGACTTCGTCGAATTCCTCCTCGAAACCCGAGACGTCAAATCTGGCAAGTACGAAATGCATCGCAATCTTGGATATAGCTTGCAGGTAGGGGAGCGAAATGATCGCGTCCATGCGACCCGCGAACTCTCCCCCCACGGGTGGTTCAATCGGGGCGTCCTTCAGCGCTGCAAGCGTACTCCCAAGTACCTTCTGCAGTTCAGCTTCCTGCGCGTCCCCAGATATGCAAGTGAGCAACTGCCAATGTCTCCACTCCGTCCCGAAACGTTCGAGGTCCGTCTTGATGGAGCCGTCCCTTATCGGGACATGGACCAGAGAAGAATCTGATTTCCGGAAAATTAGCTGATTCATTGGATAAGCGTTGTCTTGCGACAAGGGATGCCAAAGCACCTCGTACGGTAAAGAAGGATGCAGTCCCTTCACCGTCAATGGAGGTAGACCTAGCGTTGGATCAGCGTAAATATCTTATCCTTGGAGACTCTTTCTACCGCTAACGCCCAAAATGTTCCGAAAGAACGCCTCGCTGCCGTTTCTTAGAAAGACTTCTTCGAACTTGCTGAATCGCTTCTGGCAGTCGTAGCAGATGAAGTTTTTCAGGCGGATATCTGACTTAAAGTTTCCAAGGCCCGCAGGCAGATAGTGCTCTTTGGGATGCAATGGAGCCGTGCCTGGGCAAAGGCCAGCCGGTGAGGTGTAAACGCAGCGTTCGAGAGTGTTGATTTTGTCCATGAAAGCAGTTTCGTGATTAAGGTGTACTTTGGGCGGACTCGATGTGCGCGTAGACGAGGTGCAGCATCTCTGCAACCGGAGCATCGCCATCTCCCAGCCAATACGCTTGAGTACACTCCGGTTCCGTCGCAATTGTGATTGCCACGGCATTCCGGATCAAACTATGGAATGTCGCGGCATCATCGGGGTTCAATGCCTTTGAAGTGTGGAAGTAATCAAGGTCGATGTCGAGAATGTAGGGTTCCGCCTGTAGTTCAGGAACGCCTATTGAACTCGCCATCTCCTGTGCACGCGCGAGCCGCGCGGAGAGATAGACAGTTTCGATGACTTGGTTGCTTTCACGTTTGTCGCAGCAATCTTCATCGTGTTCCACTTCCGCACAATCGACAACGCCTTCACGGTGAACATGAAAGATGCTGTGCTCGGGGGCAGAATAGGTGAAGGGCCTTGATGGTGGTGGTTCAGACGGTGGTGTCCTACGATTGAAGATGTATGGATGCCGTTTGTCGTACGCGATTTCTTCTTGAGATTCGGTTGGATTGCCGTCGAGACTGAAGACAAAAGCTGTTTTCAGAATGCCAGACCGGGTTGCCGTTTGGATATGTTCGTCGTGTCGCAGCCGACTGATCGCCGACTCGACGCTTTGTTCCGCTCGAAAGTCGATTTCCGCCAGGAGCGAGAGCCGAGTCTGCTCGTCAAGCTCACGATCTTCTTTGTGGCCCTTCCGCAACTCGAATGCGTGACGAAGAAATGGATCTAAAGTGTCCGTGTGCTGATCTAGAGTCAGGAGATTCGGCGGCGCTGGAAGCCCTCGACGCACCTTAGCCCATGCCGCGAGTACATGGTGATGTGACTCCACCTTATAGACCGGCTTGCCTGCCACTGTGCGCTGTTCGAATAGGTTTGCCATCACGCCACTATAGCCGACCTTCCTACGAGGCAGAACGGGGGAAGGACACGTATTCTTGATACATGGATAGAGGCGACGACCTAAACTTCAAGACCCTCGATGCGGAATTCTCGTCAAAAGCAGACGGAGCCGACCGGTACCTTCGTGAAGTTGAAGCAAAGGTGAAGAGCAATCGCTCTTACGAACGTGTATATGACGAAACGCTCGCAGAATTTTACGTCTACAACTTTCTTCGAGGACGAACATGGCTCGCTTCGCGGAGTCAACTGCTGAGCGCCCTCAGCGCTCGCGCATTGGAAACTCCCTCAGAGAAAGTTTTTGATCGAGAGCGATTCGAAACCCGATTTCAAGGGCTTATCCGAAGCCTTGTCCAGAGGTTCAACGACAACGATGAGAAGTAAGGAGACGAGTCTGTTCCATCGTAGCGTCGCTCCGCATATAATCGGAACCGAAGCGGGAGTAGCTCAATGGTAGAGTAGCGGCTTCCCAAGCCGTTGGTTGCGGGTTCGATCCCCGTCTCCCGCTCCAAAACACACCAAACATCCTCCAAAAAACCCATACTGTCCATACTGTCCAGATTTCTGCGAAACACAGGTCACTGTATGCGAAGGGTGCGGAAGGTGCGGGGTATGCGAAGCGAGAAACTGAACAGAATCAGACGGTTATCGCAAAACGGTTGATTTGCTGCGAAGATGCAAGGATGACTGTGGGGAACGTCAGCTTCCCAAGCTGAATGTCGCCGGTTCGATCCCGGTCTCCCGCTCCACGATCTCAAGCAAATAAAAAAGGCTCCCAAACGGGAGCCTTCTTTATTTGTCATTCCGAAAGGGAATCTGAGTTTCGCCCTAGTGAGCGATACTCGCTGTCTTGATATTCGTCTTCGAGTGATCCTCAAGCGCCTGCGCCTCAGGGATAAACGTGACCGCCTTCGCGATCTCCGGATCCCAGTCTGCCCGAACCTTCAGCCCTTCAAGCTGGCCAAACTGCGACGTAAAGAGCTCGCCCTTGATGCTGGCCTTGACCCAATCCTGCACGCCCGTCAGATCGGCATCGGTGTAGTCGATGCTCTTCGTCTTCAGGAAATCCTTGAACTGTGCCATCACCGCATCGTCCACCTGGAAGTCCTTCGTGACCGTATGGCTGGCCAGGTAGTGCTTGCTGAAGTTGAAGAACGCATAATGCTGCAGCAGTTCATCCTGAAAGTGGTTGGACTTCGGTGTATCGATCTTCTCGTCCGGCGTAATGCCGCCGCCGCCATAGACCGTCCGGCCGGAGTCCGTCAGCTTGACCTCACGGTTCGCGCCCTTCTCGACGCCATCCCGCAGATAGTAGTAGTCGTACAGCGAGATGTTGCTGTAGTTCCGCTGGATCAGCCGTCCCGAAGGCGTGTAATAGTGATACGTCGTCAACGCCAGGCCGGTATTCTCGGAGATCTGGAAGACCGTCTGCACCAGGCCCTTGCCGAAGGTGGTCTCACCGACGATCAGGGCGCGATCATGATCCTGCAGGGCTCCCGAGACGATCTCGGCGGCCGAAGCGGTGTTCCGATTCACAATCACGACGATCGGGTACTTCGTATCCGAACCATGCGCCGCACGGTAGATCTGGTCCGGAAAGGCCCGGCCCTTCTGCGAGACGACGATCTGGCCCTTCTGCAGAAACTTGTCCGACATATTGACCGCTTCGTTCAGCAGGCCGCCCGGATTCCCGCGCAGGTCGATCACCAGGCCCTTGATGTCGCCGAACTTCTCGAGCGCATCCCCAACCTCGCGGCTGGTGGTCTCCATAAAGTTGGTGACGTGAATATAGCCGACGCCCGGCCGCACCATAAACGAGAGATCGACCGAGTAACGCGGAATCTCGTCGCGCGTCAGGTCAAACACGAGCGGCTTGGAGCTGCCCTCCCGCTCCATCGCGACCGCGACATGGGTCCCCTTCGGCCCCTTCAGCATGGCAGCAACCGCCGCCGAATCAAGGCTCTCAGTCGTCTTCCCATCTACAG
>CAZZZQ010000075.1:2432-10309 GCA_964658405.1 uncultured Sphingomonas sp. | reverse complement strand
CAAATCCAACATGGCAGAGTGGGCCTTCAGCCCCGTGCTGACCGAGTCGTCCATCGCCGGGATCACGCGCAATCCGTATGCACTCGACCGCGTGCCTGCCGGCTCAAGTGGGGGCACCGGCGCATCCGTCGCCGCGAACCTCGGCGAGGTAGGCCTTGGAACGGATACCGGCGACTCGATCCGCGGCCCTGCCTCGCACAACGACCTGGTGGGGATTCGCCCGACGATCGGCCTCACCAGCCGCGACGGCATCATCCCGCTCTCCTCGACCAACGACGTAGGCGGCCCGCTCGCCCGCACCGTGGCCGATGCGGCGGCGATCCTCGCTGCCGTCGAAGGCTACGATCCCGCTGACCCGATCACGAAGCTCTCGGACGGCAAGGTCGTCACCGACTACAGCAGCTCACTCGACCCGAACGGCCTCAGGGGAGCGCGCATCGGCGTCGTTCGCAAGTACATCGACACGCCGACCACCGATCCGCAGATCAAGGTGTTGACCGAGAAGGCCATCGCAGACCTCAAGGCCCAGGGCGCGACCGTCGTCGACTCCTTCCCGCTGCCGGAGTATGAGCGCTCAAACGACAAGCCCGGCTGCGGCGGATTTGAGTACGACCTCAACCATTACTTCGCCGCTCATGGCCAGACCGCGCAGTATCACTCGCTCCAGGAGATCATCGACTCCGGCCTCTATCTTGGCTCCATTGAAGAGCGGCTGAAGCACGCAGCGCAGGTGAATCCCGAGGCGATCGTCGCCTGCCCTGACACCTACCACGACCCGCGCAAGATCAAGTTCCGCGACGCGATCCTCAAAGAGATGGACGCCCAGCACCTTGACGCCCTCATCTATCCGACGTGGAGCAATGCCCCGCGGAAGGTCGGCGACCTGAAGTCTCCGGGCGGCGACAACAGCCAGATCATCTCGCCCATGACGGGCTTTCCCGGCATCTCCGTGCCCATGGGGTATACCTACGACGTGCTTCCCGCAGGGCTCACGTTCATCGGCCGCAGCTTCTCGGAGCCGCTGCTGATCAAGCTCGCCTACGCGTACGAGCAGGCGACGAAGCACCGGCACCCGCCGCCGCTCTTCGGCCCTCTGCCGTAGCGGTTTGCCCGCTTCCAGCGAAAATCCATACAATCCTCGCTGCGACGTTTTAGTCGCCCGGAGACCGCTGAATGCCGTTTGCACGACGCCTGCTTGCCCTCACGTTTCTAGCTCTTCCCGCCGCGGCGCAACAGGTTGAGCGGCCGCCCGCAACCCCGCTCATCACGCACGACCCGTACTTCTCGATCTGGTCGATGACGGACAAGCTGACGGACTCGCCCACGCGGCATTGGACCGGCCATCGGCAGGCGCTCGCCGGGCTGGTCCGGATCGACGGCAAGCCATACCGCATCATGGGCGAAGACCCCAGCGACATTCCGGCGATGGAGCAGATCTCCATGCGTCTGACTCCGACGCACACGGCATACACCTTCAAAGCGGCCGGCACAGAGATCAACCTTACCTTCTTCACGCCGGCCTTTCTTGACGACATGGACCTGCTCTCGCGGCCGGTCACGTACCTCATATGGACCGCGCGCGCGATCGACGGCGGACAGCACGACGTCAGCGTCCTGCTCTCCGCAAACGCCGAGATCGCGACCAGTATGGAGGGCCAGCAGGTCGTCTTCTCGCGGCACCAGACGGGCACGACGTCCGTCCTCTCAGTCGGAACGCGCGACCAGGCTGTGCTCAATCGCTCCGGCGACGACCTTCGCATCGACTGGGGCTACTTCAACCTTGCCGTTCCGAACGACGAGCCGTCGAAGACCTCCATCAGCGTAAGCCCCGACCAGGCCTTCCTGAAGACAGGCACGCTGCCCACAGCCGATGAGATCACCGGACCGGTCGCCGCGAACCATCACACGCCGGAGCTTGCCGTCGCGCTTCCGCTTGGGTCGGTTGGAGCGCAGCCCATCTCGCGGCATGTCCTCGTTAGCTATACGGAGGGCTATGCGATCCAGCTCCTCCATCAGAACCTGCGACCGTACTGGCAGCGGAACGACAAGCCCGTAGCCACCATGCTCGACGAAGCTGCGCAGCAGTATGCCGCGCTCGACGCCCGTGGTATCGCCTTCGACAAGCAGCTCACCGACGACCTGACGAAGACCGCCGGCAAGCACTACGCGTGGCTCTGTACGCTCGCCTATCGCCACGCGATCGCCGCGCATAAGCTGGTCGCCGATGCGAACGGCACGCCCATGCTCTTCGCGAAGGAGAACTTCTCGAACGGTGACACGGCAACGGTCGACGTTCTCTACCCCTCGTCTCCGCTCTTCCTCTTCTTCAATCCGAAGCTGCTGGAGGCACAGGTGCTCCCCGTGCTGCAGTATGCCGCGATGTCCAACCGGTGGCACTTCCCATTTGCCCCGCACGACCTGGGCCAGTATCCGCTGGCGAACGGGCAGGACTACGGCGGCGGCGAGAAGACGGAGGAGGACCAGATGCCGGTTGAGGAGTCCGGTAACCTGCTGATCCTCGTCGACGCGCTCGCCCGCACGGAAGGCAACGCCGCGCTCGCACAGCGCTTTTGGCCGCAGCTCAGCCAGTGGGCCGAGTACCTCCGCGAGCATGGGCTCGACCCGGAAAACCAGCTCTCGACCGACGACTTCGCCGGCCACCTGGCCCACAACGCAAACCTCTCCATCAAGGCGATCGAGGCGCTCGCAGCGTATGCCGACCTGGCGAAGATCCTACACCATGACCCCGAAGCAAAGCAGTACGCCGCGCTTGCGAAGAGCATGGCAGGGAAGTGGGTTGATCTCGCAAAGGATGGCGACCACTACAAGCTTGCCTTCACGACGCCCGGCTCATGGAGTCAGAAGTACAACCTCGTCTGGGACAAGGTGCTCGACTATAACCTCTTCCCGAAGAGCGTGCGCGAGACGGAGCTGGCCTATTACCAGACCAAGCTCAACGTCTACGGACTTCCGCTCGACAGTCGCGCCGACTACACCAAGCTCGACTGGGAGATGTGGACGGCGACCCTTGCGGATAACCCTGCGACCTTCAACGCCCTCGTCGATCCCATGTACAAGTGGGCGAACGAGACCACCAGCCGCGTCCCGATGACAGATTGGTACGACACGAAGACCGGCAGGAAGCAACCCGGCTTCCAGGCTCGCAGCGTCGTCGGCGGGCTCTTCATCAAGGCGCTGGCCGACAAGCCGCTCGCCGAACGCTGGCGTGCAAAGAGCGTGGCAAAGTAGGGGCTAGCGTCGTATGGCGCGCTTGATCGCCGCATACTGCAGCAGGATAAAGCTGTCTGTCATCCCTGCAATATAGTCGGCCACCACGCGCGCCATGCCCTCGGCGGCGATCTCGTCGAAATACCCACGCGGCAACTCCTCAGGCTCTTCCATCCAGAAGTTGAAGAGCGCCGTGACCACCTCTTCAGCCTTGTCATGCTCGATCGAGAGCGCGCTGCAGGTATAGAGCGTATCGAACAGATACTGCTTTTCCTGCAGACGCTGCGCCTCAACCTCCGGCGAAAAGACCGCCAGCCGCGAGCCATGGGCACGGATGTCTTGAAGCGACTTTGCCCCGATCGCCTCGACGTTCTTTCGTGTATTCGAGATCAGGTCGTCGGTCAGAACGTTCTGCATCAGCTGCAGCGCCTCGTTGAAGAGGAACTTCTCGTCCACCCCGACATGCTGTGTTTCGACGATCGCGTAGCAGCGCGCAAGGATCGTGACATGCTCGCGAATGTGCGCAATCTCGAGCAGCCCTGATTCGACCCCGTCATCAAGATCCGCCGTCAGGTACGCAATCTCGTCGGCCAGGTCGATCAGCTGAGCCTCAAGCGGCGGACTCTGGTCGAGCATGTAGCCGGCAAGCGTCGGATGCTGCTCCACCGTGTAGTCGCGCGAGTGCTTGATGATGCCCTCGCGAACGCCGAGCGTCAGGTTCAGGCCGCGGTGGGCGGCGTACCGCTGCTCAAAGTGCTCCACGATCCGCAGGGCATGCAGGTTGTGATCGAACCTGAGGCCATGCCGACGCAGGCACTGATCGAGCGCGCGTTCCCCGGCGTGGCCAAAGGGCGGGTGCCCGATGTCGTGCACCAGCGCGAGCGTCTCCGCCAGATCCTCATTCAGGCCAAGCGCCGCTGCAACATCACGCGCGATCTGAACGACTTCAATCGTATGGGTCAGGCGACTGCGAAAATGATCCGAGGCGCGGCTGGTAAAGACCTGCGTCTTGCCCGCGAGCCGGCGGAAGGCGCGTGCCTGGACGATGCGCTCGCGATCACGCTGGAAGGGCGTCCGCGATGCGCGCAGCGGAGCAGGAAAGACGCGCGAGAAGAGCGCCTCTTCCGCAGCATCCGTCACGGCGCAACAGTGCAGGGGATTGAACATAGTGGTTAGAGTGTATCGAAGGACCGCGGCGGGGTGTTGCTCTGGAAGGAACCTCTACAGCCCCGAAGCCAATTTGGCACCGAGGCTGCAGGGTGGCTCACTGTTGCTTTGCCGCTCCGCTGACCGGTGCAGAGCCGACCTTCGCCAGCTTGACGCGGGCATTCTCGAGCTTGTGCTGCACCTTCGCGACGTCCGCAGGATCAGCATCAGCCGGCAGCGAGTGGGCATATTCAGTCATCGACCGCTCCCACTGCGAGACCGCGAGCTTCAGCTTGCCGGTCTTCTCGTAGACCTCGCCGAGGTGGTCATGGACAGTCGGATCGGTGTTGCCGCGCTCGTTCGCCTTGCGCAGATTCTCCTCGGCCAGCGCATACTGCCCTGACTTGAAGTACACCCAGCCGAGCGAGTCGAGATAGGCGTAGTTCTGCGGGTCTAGCTCGACCGCCTTGCGAATCAGCGAGAGAGCCTCGGGCAGCTTTACGCCGCGATCGGCGTACATGTAACCGAGATAGTTCAGCACGGTAGAGTTCTGCGGATCGATCGCCAACGCCTTGCGGAAGTCCTCCTCAGCAGCGTCGTACTGCTTCTGGCGGTCGGCCATCGTTCCGCGCAGGAAGTAGACATACAGCTTCTCTTCCGGCTTGGTCGAGGAAGACTCCGCCTTATCAAGCTCCGCCGAAGCGTCCTTGTAGCGCTTCAGACGGATGTAGATCTGTGCCAGCGCAACCTCGACATCGCGATCGTCGGTAGTCTCGCCGAGCTGCGCCTTTGCAAGCGCGATCCCCTCGTCCGGCTTGCCTGTATCGGCAAGCTGGCCGGCGTACATCAACTGCACGCCGCGCTCCTTGGGGAGTGCCTTTGCAGCCTCGGCAGCAGCGGCGGTCGCTTCCTTCCACATGTGCGCGTCGCGATAGGCATCGACCTGCCCCTGGTAGCCGCGCAGCGTGTACTCGCCGCCCATGGCCGTAATCTGCTTGTAAGCCGCGATCGCCTCGGTGGTCTTCCCAGCCTCGCGGTCGATGATTCCAAGCCGGTCGAGGAAGATCGCCCGGTTCGACTTCTCGCCCTCGGAGTACTTGCCCTCCGGGTGCGAGGATGCGGCCAGAAGATTTGTCAGAACGCCCGTCGCCTCGTCGTACCGGCCTAGCGAATCGTAGATCAGCGCCTCGTTATAGCTGAGTTCTACGGAGTCCTGTGCGAGCGGCTTAGCCTTCTTCAAAGTAGCCAACGCCTGGTCGTAGTGGCCCTGCCGGCGCTCGATCTCGGAGATATGGATCTGGGACTGCGCATCCTGTGGCTCAGCGGCAACAATCTGCTGCAGCACCTTCAACGCCGGGTCAAGCTGTCCGTCGGCGAGCAGTGCATTTGCCAAGCCACGCTCGGTATCGAGATTATCCGGCTCAAGGTCGAGCGCACGCTGGTAGGCTGCGGCAGCCTCCTTCGGCTTCTTCAACTGGTCATAGCTGGCGCCCAGCGCAAACTCGATCCGCGCCGACCGGTCAGAGACCGGGACGGCAGCCAGTGTATCGGTAGCCCGCTGCGTATCACCTTGCTCGCTGTAGAGCCGCGCAATGTTCAGCACAACCTCTTCCGAGTTGGCATCGATCTTCTGCGCCGCCTTGAACTCATTCTCAGCCTTCGCCGAGTCATGGTTCAGGCCGTAGAGCTGGCCAAGCAACAGGTGTGTCTCAACGTCATCCGGCTTCAGCTGGGCGAGCTTCTCATATTCAGCGATTGCCAGCTGCAGCATCTGCGCCGACTGCGCGCCCTGCATATCGCCGAGCGAACGGAGATAGACCTTGCCGAGCAGGGTATGGGCCTCGAGATCATCAGGGTTCTTCTTGATCTGATCCTGCGCCGCAGTCACGGCCTCGCGGATGCGCCCGATTTTGAAGTAAAGATCGGCCAGCCCGTTCTGCAGCATGACGGAGTTCGGATCGGCGTTCAGCGCCAGCTTGTACTCTTCGATCGCCTGGGTCGCGTAGTCCGGCCGACCGGCGTTGACCGCCATCTCCTCGTAGAGATGCGCCAGACCGTAGTGATAATAGGAGGCGGCGTGATCCGGGATCGAGACGCTGGGCGCCGCGGCAGGTGCAGGATTCTTGACGGTGGCACTCTGCGCGAGCGTGGCGTGGCTGGCCACAAGCAGGGCGGCGGCAGGCAAAAAAGCGGCATAGCGGAGCAGGGAAGTACGGTCTGGCAACGTCATAGGAGTACTTTCCTTGGCCGGCAAAGATAAAGAGCAGAAAATGCTCCACGTCAGTTGGACGATCAACACCCGTCAATGGATGCTGCAGGAATGAGCCGCACCGGCGAACCGTTGCCCGTGATTATAGCCGGAGCGACTCTATTCCCTATCCCATCAATATCTCAGCCGTGGCGGAAGTGGCGAACGCCGGTGAACACCATGGCGATGCCCAGCTTGTTCGCCGCTTCGATCACCTCGGCGTCCCGCACCGATCCGCCAGGCTGGATGATCGCCGTTGCACCGGCCTTTGCGACCGCCTCCAGCCCGTCTGCGAAGGGGAAGAACGCATCCGAGGCCGCGACCGTGCCGGCCAGTGGAAGAACCGCCTTCATGGCTCCGAAGCGGGCTGCGTCGACGCGGCTCATCTGGCCGGCACCCACGCCGACCGTCTGGCCGTGGCCGCCGTCGAACCGCGCATAGACGATCGCATTCGACTTGACGTGCTTGCAGACGCTCCAGGAGAAGAGCAGGGCGCGCATCTCTTCGGGCGTCGGCGTGCGCTCGGTAACGATCTGGAGCTCGGACTCGGTGACGTGCTTGCGGTCGGCATCCTGCACGAGAAAGCCGCCCGAGACCTGCTTGTAGATCCGCGGTGTCTCAGCGGAGGCGATCTTAATCAGGCGAAGGTTCTTCTTGGCGGCGAAGCGATCAAGCGCCTCCTTGGTGAAGGAGGGCGCAACAATCGCCTCGACGAAGAGCTTGGCGATCTCCTCCGCCGCCGCTCCGTCGACCTCACGGTTGATGCCGATTACGCCGCCGAAGGCCGAGACCGGATCGGCCTCGAGCGCACGCTTATAGGCTTCGAGCACCGTGCCGCCGGTTGCGGCTCCGCAGGGGTTGGTGTGCTTGATGATCGCCACGGCTGCGTCGACTGAGTCAAGGCCGAACTCCGTGACCAGCTCCCAGCAGGCGTCCAGGTCGACCAGGTTGTTGTAGCTCAGCTCCTTACCCTGCAGCTGCTTCCCGGCGGCAACGCCCGTATTGCTGCCATCTACATACAGGGCGGCCTTCTGGTGCGGGTTCTCGCCGTAGCGAAGGACCTTCTCGAGACGCTCGATGACGCGGATGGTCGGCGGAAACTCCGCGTGCGAGAAGGTGGCCGGGCCGGCCGGCTCGGTGATCGCCTCGAGCGCGGTGGCGATTCCCGCGTCGTAGGCGGCGGTTACGGAGAAGGCTTTCTTGGCGAGCTGCCAGCGGGTGGCGCGGCTCAGGGAGCCGGCGTTTGCCTGCATCT
>CAZZZQ010000075.1:0-2422 GCA_964658405.1 uncultured Sphingomonas sp. | reverse complement strand
CAGGGCGGTGTAGTCGGTGGCCGAGGTCACGATCGCCACGTCGTCGAAGTTCTTGGCTGCCGAACGGACCATCGACGGGCCGCCGATATCGATGTTTTCGATCACCTCGGCGAAGGCGACGCCGGGCTTCTGCGAGGTCTTCTCAAAGGCGTAAAGGTTGACGACGACCATGTCGATCGGCTCAATGTCATGCTCTTCCACCGCCGCGACATGCTCGGCGTTGCTGCGAATGTGCAGAATTCCGCCGTGCACCTTCGGGTGCAGGGTCTTCACGCGGCCGTCCAGCATCTCGGGAAAGCCGGTCAGGTCGCTGATATCGCGTACGGTCAGGCCGGCATCGCGCAGCGCCTTCGAGGTCCCCCCGGTTGAGACCAGCTCCACACCGGAGGCGACAAGGGCGCGGGCAAACTCCACAAGACCGGTCTTGTCGGTGACGGAGAGCAGAGCGCGGCGGATAGGGCGGAGGTCGGGAGCAGTCGAGGTGGTGCTGAAGTCTGTAATCACACCCCTAGTTTAGTTTAGGCAGGCCTTCAGGAGTGGGTGCAGGCCGAATCTGTCGTCCTGAGGCCGCCGGACCTCCGGGTGCTACGCTTTAAAGGCGGCATGGTGCCGCGGAAGGCAGGCCTATGAACGTCCTCATTCTCGGCGCTACCGGTATGGTCGGGCAGGGTGCCTTGCGCGAGTGCCTGATCGATCCCCGCGTCACCTCGGTCCTGACCCTTGGCCGGTCGAAGACGGGTCAGCAGCATCCCAAGCTCCGCGAGATCGCTCACGCCGACCTCCTGGATCTCTCGGCGATCGAGGGCCAACTCACCGGGCTGGACGCCTGCCTCTTCTGCTTGGGCGTCTCCTCCTTCGGGATGAAGGAAGAGCAGTATGCGAAGGTCACGCACGACCTGACGCTCTCGATCGCCCAGACACTGCTGCGCCTGAACCCGGGGCTGAGCTTTCAGTATGTATCCGGGGCCAACACGGATTCGACCGAGAAGGGCAGCTCCATGTGGGCGCGGGTCAAAGGCCGCA
The DNA here is from genome assembly GCA_964658405.1 of uncultured Sphingomonas sp. Lineage (GTDB taxonomy): Bacteria > Acidobacteriota > Terriglobia > Terriglobales > Acidobacteriaceae > Edaphobacter. The sequence goes on along the minus strand of CAZZZQ010000075.1, from coordinate 1,399 downwards.
CCGAGAATGAGCTGCTCGCTATGCCGTTCCGATCTGCCTACATGCTGCGGCCGGGTGGCATCGTCCCGCTGCACGGGATCCGGTCGAAGACGGCGGTCTACCAGCTGTTCTACACCCTGACGAAGCCGATTCTGCCGCTGCTGCAGCGCAGCTTTCCAAAGTACGTGACGACGACCGAGGAGCTCGGCCGGGCAATGATCGTCCTGGCCAGCGGTCAATCCCCCAGCCGCGTCATTGAGAATCTTGAGATTACGTCCCTGGGAAAGTAGCGGAGCTTAGCGCACCATGCCGCGGGTCAGGGAGCTGACCTTAGCCACGCCATGCTCACCGCACCAGCGTTTCAGCCCGGTCGCGATATTCTCGACGGCCCGCGGATCGGCGTAGCTCGCCGTCCCCACCTCGACTGCCGTCGCGCCAGCAAGCATGAACTCGACTGCATCCTCCGCCCGCACGATGCCGCCAAGCCCGACGATCGGGATGCGGACGGCGTTCGCCACCTCGTGCACCATCCGGACGGCGATCGGCTTGATTGCAGGGCCGGAGAGGCCGCCGGTGACGTTGGCGATTCGCGGCCGCCGCGTCTCAACGTCGATCGCGAGCGAGAGGAAGGTGTTGACCAGCGAGACCGCGTCGGCCCCCGCACCTGCCGCGACGGTCGCCATATCGCCGATGCTGGTGACGTTGGGCGAGAGCTTGACCATCAGCGGCCGCTTCGCAGCAGCCTTGCAGGCGGCTACCAGATCACCGAGCGAGGTCGGGTCGGTTCCGAAGACCATGCCGCCGTGGCTGGTGTTCGGGCAGCTGGCGTTCAACTCGTAGATCGCAATGCCCGGCGCATCGTTCAGGATTCGGATCACCTCGACGCAATCCGCGATGGTAAAGCCGAAGATGTTGGCGATAACCACCGCGCCCTTGATCTTGCGCAGCAGCGGCATCTTCTCCTCGATAAACGCGCGCACACCCATGTTCTGGAGCCCGATTGCGTTCATCATCCCGGCTGAGGTCTCGATGATGCGCGGAGCGGCGTTGCCCTTCATCGGCTCCCGCGAGAGCCCCTTGGTGACGAAGCCGCCGATCCGGTCGAGCGAGACGATCTCTTCAAACTCGACGCCATAGCCAAAGGTTCCGCTGGCGGCGATCACCGGCGAGGCCAGCGAGACGCCGCAGAGGTCGACCCGCATGTCGGGGCCCTTCAAAGCAGGGGTAGAGGGAGAAGTCATTCTCGTTCATTGTATCGTCGTCTACTTCGAAGTCTTGAGCGCCTCCGTCAGGACATGGCCGACGCTGTTCGACGGCGCGTTGACCCCCAGCAGGGAGGCGAAGGTGGCCGCGATATCGACCGGCGCGACGGCATCCCGGTAGTAGCCGGGAACAAACTGCGAGCCGAAGAAGCCGAGCG